>NZ_FOTL01000007.1:13134-89073 GCF_900114585.1 Methanobrevibacter olleyae
AAAAAAAAAAAAAAAAAAAAAAAAAAAAAAAAAAAAAAAAAAAAAAAAAAAAAAAAAAAAAAAAAAAAAAAAAAAAAAAAAAAAAAAAAAAAAAATATGAAAAAAAATAAAATTTAAAAAAAATTAATGTACAACCAGAACACAACATTTAGCTGATTTTACAACTTTCTCTGCTACACTGCCCATTAAGAATTTATCAATTCCAGTTTTTCCAGAACTTCCAATAACAACAAGATCAATATCTTCTTCTTCAATAGTTTCTAAAATAACTCTTGCAGGAGATCCTTCTGCAACCTTTTTTGTGATTTTCACATCTAAGCATTCTTCATCACGAAGTCTTTCTACTTTATTAAGGTTTTTTTCTGTTTCTTTTTTAAGTAAATTATTCACTTCAGAGACAGTTTCAGAATCTGGAAGATTTATAAAAAACGAATTTTCAATAACACTTAAAGCAATAATTTCAGCATCATTTACATCTGCAATAGCCAATGCATGTTTTTCAGATTGATCAGAGTATTTAGAGCCATCTGTTGGCAATAAAATCTTTTTATATAATTGTTCCACCATATTTTCACTTGAAAAAATTCTTTGTTAAATAATCTTTTAAATAAAAAAATTAAAGTTTAAGCTTAATATTATTTTTATAAATATTTAATAATATACTTTATGTTATGTAAATATAAAACTTATGTTTAATAAAATGACTTTTATAATTCTATTAAATTATATCAGCAATACCACTCAATTCCACCAAATTAAATTATATCAACAATATCATTTGCTTCTGTTCTATTAATCAAACTTAAATATGGATTATTTGACTTTTGATTTACAATCATAAATTCTGCTTTTTGACCCTCAGCAATATATGATTTATGAATTTTAGATGAAAGAGAAGTATTGAGACATAGGTTAGTTGTTGCCATTTTTAATATTTCAATTGGTGCTATGTAATTTTTAGAAAGTCCCTTTATTATTTTTAATGTAAACTCCATTTCTCTAAATAGATTAGGCCTATTTATCATAACATTATCACTACCAATTAAAGGTTTAACTCCAGTTTTTAATATATCAAAAAGTGGAATAATACCAACAGCTAATGCAGCATTTGAACGGGGACAAATAGTAAGAGAGCTGTTAGACTTAGAAAGTTTACTAATATCATCTTCCTTTGGATTTGTCATATGAACAACTTGGTTAAAACCTGCATCAAATGCTCTTTGAGGCTCTGTTTTATTTGTTTTTTCAAGGGATATAAATTGGTTGTTTTCATTTTCAGCTACATGGATAGAAGAAATTTTACCTGATGCCTCACATTTTTCACAAATGATCTCTGCTACAGTTGTATCAATTTCACCAAAGCCGCTTAAACCAATACCATCAGCATGTTTTAAAAGTTTTCGACTAGCTACTTTAACTTGATGATAATTTGCATCTTCACCATAAAAAGAGCTATCTCTTGCAAGAACTATTGGAGTGATTGGAATACCTTCTGATGCTTTTTTAAGAAGTTTTACACCTTCAAGACCACCTTCACGATAATCAATGAAATGACTTATTCCAAGATTATACATATCCCACATTGATTCTCTCATAGAATCAATTAGCTCATCATCACTTGCAGATTCAAGGGCAATATGTTTGATTCCATTAGGTGGTTTTACAACTTCATCAAGTGAAAGGCCATCCCATTCATCTTTAATTATAGAATCTCCAATATGGCTGTGGGCATTTATAAACCTTGGAGAAATAATTTTACCAGATGCATCAATGATTTCTCCCTCTAAAACATCTTTAGATATTTCTATGATGTTATTTTCATCATCTATGACAATATTTTCTTTTGCTGGATTTAAATCAATACCTTTTAGAATTAATCCATTAGTTATAGTCTTCATCAATATTAGATTTAAAATAAGTTTTATATATTTTTATTTAAAATGATTATAGAAAAAATAAGTTTTATATATTTTTATTTAAAATGAATATTTAAAATGAATTAAAACTAATTGAAACATAGATAAATTAAAGAATGATTTTAAGACTAATAGAATAACTATTAGTATAATATAATAATTATTAAGGATGTGAAAAAATGGAAACAATTAGTGAATTTAAAGGCTTAAATGGAAACATTCTAGCATTTAAAGAAGAAGTTAAAGATTTAGAAAAAGTTACTTTCTTAGGTACTCCTGGTGTTTGTACTCCCTTTGCAGCTTTATTCTCTTATGCTATAAGAGATAAAGAATCTCATTTTATTAGTTTAACGGATATTAACACCAGTCATCAATTTGAATTTAAACCATTTGGTATGCAACTTAATGAGAAAGTCTCTAATCCTCACAAGTCTGATGCAGTTGTTTTACTAGGTGGACTTGCCATGCCTAAATCCAATGTAGACATAGATGAGTTAAATGCTTTAATTAAAGAAATCCTAAAAGAGGATGGGAAAATCATTGGAGTATGTTATATGGATATGTTTACTAAAGCAGGATGGTTAGATAAAGTTGATTTTGATAGTATTGTTGATGGAACATTAACTGGAGTTACTAAAAAATAATTCATAAAAAAAGACAAGTAAAGAAGAACCAATAAAAAGAAAAAAAATAAATTAAAATAAATAAAAAAGAATTTAGTAGAATTATTCTGAATCATCAGATAATTCTATTTTTTTATTTAAATCTCTTGCTACAAAGAGGAAGTAGATATAAAAACCTAACCAAAATATTATAGCAAAGATAATAGCTATTACAATCCAAATAATTATTGGACCAATACCTAAATTAATTGGCATCCATTTTAAATAAGCACCTACAGCAAATAAAACACCCATACCAATTAGCATTTGGAATATAACTTTAAGTGGAAGTGCAATATCCTCTTTTTTATAAATTAAACCACTTAAAGAAAATGCCCATCCAACAACAATAGATCCGAAGAATGCATTAATTATATCTACACCAGTGAATAATATGTTTTCTGGACCCTTTGAATAGGATAGCATAGCCATTACAAACATTACAATAAAGCATCCAACAAATGCCCCTAAAGCTAATGATTTAATTAATTCAATTTTCATAAAACCACCTTTAATAAAAATAATATTTATAATTAATTTTTAATTAATATACTTACAATTAATTTTTAATTAATATATTTACAATTAATTTTTAATTGATGAAATAAAACTATAAATTTAAAGCATTTTTAAAATCATGTAAATATTTTCTTGAAATATTATCTTTTAAACCATTTTTCAGTTCAATAAACATCATTCCTTTTAAAGAAGGAGCTACTCTTTTTATTTTTCTTAAATTAACAATTGTAGATTTTGAAACTCTTACAAAGTTTGAATCTAAATTTTCTTCAATTTGATAAAGAGGTTTTTTAACTAAATAATCCATATCTTCTGTAAAAACTTTAGTTTGTTTATCCTCAACTCTAATCATAAAAATATCTTCAAAATCTAAAAGAACTATATTTTGCCCTTTTTTAACTGCTAAAATAGAATTATTTTCATTAATTCTCTCTTCATTTTCTCTTGCATTTTCATTATCTTCAAGAAGAGCCATAGCCTTTTGAATATTATCTGTTAAAACATCTGTATAGATTTTAGCATAAGGTTCTTCAAGATCTTTTGAAACAAATAACTCTACCTTCATAAATAACAATCCAATAAATAAAGAAATATATATTTATTTAAATAAGTTTTAAGGAAATATTATTTTCTTCTCATTTTTTCAATTTCTTTTTCAATCATACTGTCTCTTAATTTTTCATCAAATTTTTCATAGAAAACAAATGTTTTAAGGAAATGAGATACTAAACCGAAACCCCAAAAAAATGAAACCCACATAAACCACCAATTATGAGGTGAAAAAAGAATATTTAAAATAGCTAGCATTAGATTAACAAAAATATAACTATATAAATGATGGTAAAAACCAATCTTCTCATCTACTATTTTTTCTGCTCTACTATACATTTCACTTTCAGACATAAAATCACACCATAAAATTTTTTTTTTTATTAAACTTTCATCAAATATTTACTCTAAAATTATTCAATTTGTTTCTAGATAATATTACTTAGTTTATTATTATATAAATGAATAATTATCCAAATTAACAAGATGCAAAAATAATATAATAAGATGCAAATAATGAAGATGAAATAACTAAAAAAATTATATGTAAAAATTATATGATAAGAATAAAAATATCTAAAAAAAAATAAAAAAAAATTTATTACAAAATTTAATATATCATTAAAACATAGTATATTTACCTTATTTTTTAAAAAATTATAAAAATTATTTTTTAAAAATTATAAAAATTATTTTAAAAAAATTATAAAAATTATTTTAAAAAAATTATAAAAATATATATTTTAAAAAAAAATTTTAAAATATTTATAAATAATTTATAATTATATAAATCACATCTAAATTGGCTTAAATAGGGGTGTTAAGATAGAAGCTATTAATATAAGATATTTTTATAGGAATATAGTAAAATCTGGTAAAAAATATCGTATCAAATATAATAATAAAGATTATGGAGAATTTAGTAAACTATCTGATGCACTCTATGAAAGAGACTGCTTATTTTATTGTAAATTTGATTATGATTTACTTGTAGAATGTGATTTACCTAACAAATATGAAAACATGGCCCTTCCTCCTTTCCCAGAAAATCGTCCAAGAGGACAAATTAAAGGAATGAAATTTAACAAAAAAGAACGAGAAGGAGAAATCATCTTTGACCATAAAGAACATAAGTTCTGTGTAAAAAGAGGAGAAGAGCATTACGGTAAATACGATACTATAGTTGAAGCTTATTTTGTTAAAAAAACATTAATGGAACATGAATGGGATAAAGCTTGCCTTATTCAAAATAGAAGGATTAAAGAAGATATTTTTCTTAATCAAAAAGTTAAAGCAACTAGACCACAAATACATATTAAATACTGCCCACAATGTGGCAATAAGGTTAAAAAAGAAGATAAAATTTGTAAAATCTGCGGCATAAAATTACATGAAAATTAGATATTTTTACATGAAATCTATCTTATTAAAAAATTTAATTAAAAATAGATAAAATTTCTAAAATAATACATTAAAATAAATAAAAAAAATATCTAAAAAATAAAATAAGTTAAAATAAGTAAAAAAATATCTAAAAAATAAAATAAGTTAAAATAAGTAAAAAAATATCTAAAAAATAAAATAAATTAAAATAAGTAAAAAAATATCTAAAAAATAAAATAAATTAAAGATTATAAAGAATCTTTAATTGCATTATAACCATTTTCAATAGCTTTTAAATTCATTTCATGAAATTTAGGAGCTAAATTATGTTTCATTGCAGTTATTACAGTTTCTTTTGAAAGTGGGAAACTATCATTTGCAATAGATGCACCTAGAAGCACCATATTTAAAGATAGAACACTGCCTGCATCTTTTGCTAAACCATTAGCCTCTAAAGGATAAACAGAATCAAAATTATCTTTTAAATTAATTGCAATATCCTCAATTTCAGGATAAGTTTCTCCAGTTTGAGTAATGGTGGAAGGTACAATAGGAAAAGTATTGAATATTAAGGTAGTGTCTTTATTTGCTTTATTTAAACCTCTTAAAACTTCAATAGGTTCAAAAGCAAGGATTAAATCTGCCTTAGATTCTTCCACAATAGATGATTTAAAATTGCCTATTTTAAGTTCAGTAGATACAGATCCTCCCCTTTGACTCATACCATGAATTTCACTCATAACAACATCATAGCCTTCAAGCATTGCAGCTTCACCAATGATTACAGATGTCTTAATAATTCCCTGACCACCTACACCAGAAATATAAATGCTATAATTTACATCCTCCTTAGAATCATTATTAGTATTTAAATTAAGTTCAGACATCCTAATCACCTTTTTTTACTCCAATCGCTTTATTTGGACAAACTTGTATACAAACAGCACATGATTTACAAAGTGCTTCATCAATAATTACTTTATCATTAAGGTAAGAAATAGCTGGACATGCAAGTGTTTTTACACATTCTAAACATTTTACACAGTTATCTTTAATGACCATAGGTGCCTTTTTCTTTTGACCTTTAATTAAAGTACATGGATATCTTGCAATAACTACAGCAACTCCATCATATTCTAAAGCTTCTTTATAAATATCTACAGTCTTTTTAATATTATGAGGATTTACTATTTTTAAGAATTTTACTCCAATAGCCTCTACAATATCTTCAATTGGTATCGCTGGTGCTTCATCACCCATTCCATCAACTGGAATACCAGGGTTTGGTTGGCCACCAGTCATTGCAGTAATCCGATTATCTAAAATAGTTAATACAAATTTATTTTTATTATGAACCGCATTTACAAGTGGAGACAATCCACTGTGGAAAAACGTAGAATCCCCAATAAAGCTCATAACATGTTGGTCTGTTGCAACAGAGAATCCGCAACCATCACCAACAGATGAACCCATAGAAAGCAGATAATCTGCAGTTTCATATGGAGGGCTAATTCCTAATGTATAACATCCAATATCAGATGCAAAGATCATATCCTCTGATAAATATCCTAATTCTTGGTATGCTTTTACAGCTGCAAAGTAAGCAGATCGATGGGAACAACCTGCACATAATGTTGGAGCTCTTGTTGGAATATTTTCAAGCAATTCATTTAATCCATCTGTAAATTCCATTTTCTCTAGAATTTCTATTAAATTTCCTTCAAAATCTTCAGCATTTTCTGATTTATAATCTTCTTTAAATTCCCTATCATCTTTTAAATCAGAAATAACTTTATTAAAAGATTCTTTTACAATATCTAGATTAAACTCATGAATCATTGGGAAAGTTCCATCAAATTTACCATAAACTGGACAATCTAAATTATATTCTCCAAGAACTGCAAGAACATCCCGTTCAAGTACAGGATCCACTTCCTCTACAATAAATACTCCCTCTAAGTTTTTACAGAAATCATAAATTAGATCTTTTGGAGTTGGATAAGATAATGCTAGTTTAAGAATATCCATACCTAAGTTTTCTTGACTTATCACATCATAGGCATAATTAAAAGCACCTCCAGATGAAATTACACCATATTTGCCCTGAAGCACCCCACTTTCAAATGAATAAACTTCATTCATTGGGCTTTCATTAGCAATTTCTTCTATTTTTTCTATTTTTGCAACAAGCCTTTCATGCATTTCAAGTGCATTTGCAGGTACAGGTACAAATTCTCTTGGATTTTTAACAAAGTATCCTTTTAGCCAGTGCTTATCTGAAGTTATTTCTTTTGTAGTAGATTTAGGTTTGGATATTTCACCACATTCCACTATTCCTCTCATGTGAGATACACGAGTGCTTGTTCTAAGTATAACAGGAATACCAAATGTTTCAGATAAATCAAAACCATAAACCATCATATCTTTTATTTCCTGAGGAGAGGATGGTTCTAAAATTGGAATAGAAGAAAGTCTTGAATAATTCCTTGTATCTTGTTCATTTTGAGAGGAGAATAAAGAAGGGTCATCTGCAACAAGAACAATCATTCCTCCTTTAAGTCCAGAATAAGCAGTAGTCATAAATGAATCAGCAGCTACATTTAAACCTACATGTTTCATGAAAGTAAATGATCTAATACCGCTTGCAGCTGCAGTAGCTGCTACCTCCATAGCTACCTTTTCATTTGCAGAAAATTCAAAATACATCTCTGCATTTTTAGCAACAACTGATAATATATTTCCAATTTCAGAAGAAGGAGTTCCAGGATAAGTAGCTGCAACTGATACTCCAGCTTCAATAGCTCCCCTTACAGCAGCTTCATTACCAAGTAAGAAAAGTTTATCTCCCTTTTTGCTAGTTACTAATTGATCATAAGCCATATAAATTCACCATACTTGAGATTAAATACTTTTATTTAGCTATTTTACTAAAACTATTGATTTCTCCTTTAAAAGACTATCCTAAAAAGCATATCTCTATTTAATCTCTAGTTTTTCATCATAACAATTGTAAATATAATATAATGATTAAAAATTTTTTATAAAATTTCTATAAATTATAATAATTAACTATTAGTTTCTTTATATATTTAATACATAGCATTTTTTAAAATTTTTTAAAGTTTAATTAAAATAAAAATTTAAAAAAAGAAAAATTCAATTATTAGTAACTTAACTAGATTAAAATACTAAAATTTATAATAAAACAAATAAAAATATATAAGGTGTTATAAGACTATAGATTTATATAATATAATAGAGTAATTAATATTTTAAAAAAATAAAAAGATGATTTATAAAAAGGATTTAAACAATAAACTTTAAAATAAATTAAAGGAAATTTATAAAAACGATTTAAACAATAAACTTTAAAATGAAATTTTAATTTAATAATTTTAAATAGGGATTGCTATGATAACCGTTAATGTTAAACGATTCAATAAGGAAACTGATGAAGAACCTCACATTGAATCTTATGAAATTGAAGAATATCCTGGTATGAAAGTATTAGATGCATTAGAAGAAATAAACAGAAAATATAATGCAGATATTAGCTTTAGAAGTTCATGTAAAGCTGGGCAATGTGGTTCATGTGGTGTTAAAATTAATGGAAATGGTGCACTTGCTTGTAGAGAAGAAATTAAAAATAATAGATTGATTGAACCATTAGATTTCCCAGTTATTAAAGATTTAGTTGTAGATAGAAGCTCAGCAGATGCTAAAATTAAAGAATTGCAATTAAGCTTAGATTGTGATAATAAAGCTTCTCATGAAAACCTTAAACCTGAAGATATTAAAGATACTAAAAAGGTTAGAAGTTGTATTGAATGTTATACCTGTTTATCTACTTGTCCTGTAGTAAAACACTTTAAAGAAGACTTCCTTGGACCATATTATTTAAGATACATTTCTAAATTTGATTTTGATCCAAGAGACGAATACGATAGATTAATAGAAGCTCTCGACAGTGGGATGTATACTTGTACAAGTTGTGGTAAATGCGGTTCAATTTGTCCTAAAAATATCAACAGCTTTGGAGATGCAATAGAAAAACTGAGAGCTATGGCATATGCTAGAGATTTAGGACCTCTTGATGCCCATAAATTATTTAAAAATAATGTTGTATCTAGTGGAAGGTCTGTTAGTAAACCTAAAGAGCCATTTATTGAAAGTGTCCATAAAAAATGGGAAGAAGAAGGTAAATATTACACAGATGAAAATGAAGATAAAGAAAAAGTAGCGCTATTCACCGGTTGTATGGTTGATTACAGAGCTCAAGAAGTAGGATATGCATTACTTGATGTCTTAAAAGCTAATAATATTGAAATAGACATTCCAGAAGGTCAAGTATGCTGTGGTTCTCCACTTCTTAGAACCGGGCAAGTTGATGTGGTTCAAGAGCTTGTAGATAGAAATAAAGAGGTATTTAAGGATTATGATAAAGTAATTACTATCTGTGCAGGCTGTGGAGCTACTTTAAAAAATGACCATCCAAAATATGGCTCCAAACTTAATGTAGAAGACATCAGCGAATTTTTAGTAGATAAACTTGATACAAGCAAAATGAAAGAGCTTAATACTAAAGTTACTTGGCATGACCCTTGTCACTTAGCAAGAGGGCAGAATATTAAAGACCAACCACGGGAAATCATTGAAATGATTCCGGGAGTGGAATTTGAAGAACTTGAGCTTCCTTGCCAATGCTGTGGTGCAGGTGGAGGAGTCAAATCTGGAAAACCAGAAATTGCATTGGAACTTGCAAAGGACAAAGCGGAAATGGTTAGAGTAACTGGAGCAGATTATGTTACTACAATCTGTCCATTCTGTCAAATCAATATCCAAGATGGTTTAAATGAAATTGGTTTAGAGAATGTAAAAACCTTAAATCTCATTCAATTACTTAAAATGGCTTATGATGAATAAAATCAATGAGAATTAATAATAAATAAAGATAAAATCCATAAAAATATTATAAATTAAAGCAACTTCTAGAGATAACATGAAAAACAAAGATAAAAACAAGGGTAATACAATTAGAGGTAAAGTTAAGGAAATAGTTGAAGATGAAGAAACTAAGCGCCTTAAAGAAAACATCTATGTTGTATTTGTAGAATGTGAATCTCCAGGAAATGTTGGTTTTTTAGCAAGAACTATGGGAAACTTTGGATTAAGAAACCTTGTTCTCATAAATCCATGCACTCTTAAAGATGAAGCTTATTATCAAGCTATGCATGCAAGAGCTACTGTTGAAAATGCAGAAATTTATAATACTGTTGAAGAATTTCTAAAAGATAAAAATATTGATTTTATTGTTGGTTCTACAGGAACTCCCGGTGGAAGTTATAACCTTTCAAGAATCCCAATAAAACCTGAAGAACTAGCAAAATCAATGAATTATAATGATAAAATAGCTATTTTATTTGGAAGAGAAGGAAATGGCCTTAGAAATGCCGAAATTGAAATGTGTGACATTACAGTTAGTATCCCAACTGACCCAAGTTATCCCATTATGAATATTTCTCATGCAGCTGCAGTTATTCTTTATGAAATATTTAAGAATATAAATAACTATCCTGTTGAAGGATTAGAAGAAAGTACTGCACTTGAAAAGGAATATTTGATTAAAGATATGGAAAAGTTAATTAATACATTACCTATACCAGATCATAAAAAAAGAAATGGTCTGAAAGTATTTAAAAATATTGTTAATAGAGCATTTATTACTGGAAGAGAAGCACATACATTTAAAGGTATTTTAAGACGTTTAAATATGAAAATAGACAAGGATTAATCTGAAATTTTAAAAAGATGACTTTAACTAATGAAATACAATAAATATAAAATTAAGCTGAAATTAAAGGCTTTTTAGATAAACTTGTAAATCATTTTATTTAATAATATACCGTAAAATAAGTATTCTATAACAAAAGTACTGTACAATAAAAGGAGATATTATGAGAAAGGGATACTATGAAGACATCACTACATTTTTAGTTAAGCACACTTTCCACAGAAGATTTTTCCTTTCAAGATTAACAAAAAAATCTAAAATAGCTAAAAAAATTATAACTAAACTATTTTTTGAAGGAGATGAAATATTCATCCTCCCTAATAAAAATACTATAAACAAAACTAAAAATACAGATTTAAATACCCAAATTAAAACTCAAACTACAAACAAAACTAAAAATACAGATTTAAATACCCAAATTAAAGCTCAAAGTTCTGCAATTACTACCAATATTGAAGTTAACCAAAGTTTTCAAAAAGATGACTCTGAATTTGTACCAAGTGAAATTCTTAAAAAAGTCATAAAAGAAGCTAAGGATATTGTCATTATGAATAAATGTCTTTGTAGAAGCTCTGCTAACTGTCAAGATTATCCTCAGGAATTAGGTTGTATCTTTTTAGGTCCTGCCTCTAGAAAAATAGCTTCAAGATATGGTAGAAGAGCAAGTGCAGAAGAAGCTTTAAAACATGTCGATTGGGCAGATGCTGAAGGTTTAAGTCATGTAATCGGTAGAAATAAAATCGATACTGTTTGGATGAATGTAAGTCCTAAAGAAGAATTATTAACTATTTGCCACTGCTGTCCTTGCTGTTGTTTATGGAAAGTAGTTCCAGACTTAGATAATGATATTAGTGATAAAGTAATGAGACTGGAAGGTGTAGAAGTACATACAAATATGGACAAATGTAAAATGTGTAAAAAATGTTTAGATGATGATGTCTGCTTTGGTGGAGCAATTAGTTTAGAAAATGGAAAAATAAGCATTAATCAAAAGAAATGTTTAGGCTGTGGACACTGTGTTCAAATATGTGAATTTGATGTATTTGAATTAAGTTATACACAAAAATCCCTCGATTCTATTATAAACAGAATTGGAGAATTAGTTGATTATAAAAAATAATTAAATAATCAAAACTCATTTTAAATATTAAAAAAATAATTTTAAATAATCAAAACTTATTTTAAATATTAAAAAAAATAATCAAAAAAGAAGAAACTCATTTTAAATATTAAAAAAAATAATCAAAAAAGAAGAAACTCATTTTAAATATTAAAAAAATAATCAAAAAAGAAGAAACTTATTTTAAAAAATATTAAAAATTAATGCCTGAAAAATCTATTTTTATAAAAACTTAATATATATTAAAAAAGATATCTAATAATGTTAGATTTTTAATAATTATTTTTATTTAAAAAAATTATAATAAAATATAATTAAAAATATAATTATTTTATAAATGAAAAATTCAATTTTATCAATTAATTAAATTAATAGAGGCTTAAATATGGCTATTTTAAGTGATAGAGACATTAAAAAGTATTTGGAAGAAGAAAAAATAGTAATCACTCCTTTAGAAGATGAAAAACAAATCCAACCGTCATCCGTTGATATGAGATTAGGTGATGAATTTAAAGTTTTTAAAGTAATTAGGAAACCTTACATTGACCCTAAAGACCAAGAAGACCTTGCATCTTATATGGAATCTACTGTTGTTCCAGAAGGAGAAGCATTTATAATTCACCCTAACGAATTTGCATTAGCTACAACACATGAATATGTAAAGGTTCCTGATGATATTGTAGCAAGAGTGGAAGGCCGTTCTTCAATGGGAAGACTTGGAGTAACTATGCATGTTACAGCAGGTTATATAGACCCTGGTTTTGAAGGTAGAATTACCCTCGAAATTTCAAATATTGGTGCAATGCCTGTAGCATTATACCCCGGTCAAAGGGTATGTCAAATCGTATTTGAAACTATGACTTCACCATCCAAGCTACCTTATGGCCATCCAGAAAGAAATAGTAAATATATGGGTCAGAAAAGACCTGAAAGTAGCAGAATTAAATTCGATTATGAACTTAAAAAATAAAGCATGGATAAATCTACTTAAATCCCAAAATAGCTATTCTATTAATTAAAATACTTTAAAAATTCTTTTTAAAAAAACAATCATACTTATGGAGAAATATTAATGAATCATGAAAAAATGACTAATATTGCACGTAAAAGAGGTTTTTTATGGCCTTCTTTTGAAATTTACTCAGGAGTATCTGGATTTACTGATTATGGGCCACTTGGAGCAAGTTTAAAAAATAATATCATGCAAAAATGGAGAAAGCAATACATTGCAGGAGAGGGTTTCCATGAAATCGAAGGACCTACCGTAATGCCTAAAGAAGTGTTAAAAGCATCTGGACACGTTGATAACTTTACTGATCCAATGACAAAATGTCTTGCTTGTGGTGAAGTATTTAGAGCAGACCATATTATTGAAGAAGCTATTGGTGAAGATGTGGAAAGTTTAGAAAACGAGCAAATGGATGAGATTGTTGAAGAAAATAATATTAAATGTCCAAACTGTGGTGGAGATTTAGCTAATATTTGGAATTATAACTTAATGTTTAAAACTGAAATCGGGGCAAAAGGAGATAAAGTAGGATATATGAGACCTGAAACTGCTCAAGGAATCTTCATTTTATTCAAGCGTTTATCAAGATTCTTTAAAAATAAACTCCCCTTCGGTACAGTACAATTAGGTAAAGCATACAGAAACGAAATCTCACCAAGACAAGGAGTTATCCGCCTTAGAGAATTTACCCAGGCAGAAGCTGAAATATTCTTAGACCCTAAAGATAAAACCCACCCTAAATTTAGCCAAATAGCTAATGAAAAATTATACTTATCTTCACAGGATGTTCAATTAAACAATAAAGAAACATTAGAACTTACCGCTCAAGAAGCTTTAGATAAAGGAGTTGTTTCTTCTGAAACTTTGATTTATCAATTATATCTTGCAAGAAAATTTTTAAAAGAATTAGGAATTCCCGATGAAGTTTTAAGATTTAGACAACATTTACCTGGAGAAATGGCACACTATGCCCTTGATTGTTGGGATGTGGAATGCTTAACTGACCAATATGGTTGGGTAGAAATCATTGGTATTGCAGATAGGGGAGATTATGACTTAAGTGCACATACTGAGTTCAGTAATGAAGAATTAAGTATTTACATGGAATATGATAAAGCTAAAACCTTGGTAAAAACAATTGTAAAGCCTAATTTAAAATTATTTGGACCGGCATTTAAAGGAGATTCACCAAAAATCAAAACTTATATTGAAAACTTAAGTGAAGAAGAAGTGATTGAACTTAAAGAAAAAATTGAAAATGAGGGAAAATTCATCCTTGAACTAGATAAGAGCTTTGAAATACTTAAAGAACATTTAATATTTGAATACATTGAAGAAGAAGTAAAAGGTGAAAGAATCATCCCCCATATAATTGAGCCTTCATTTGGTATTGATCGTATTCTTTACTGTACTTTATTACATTCATTTAAAACCGAAGAAGATGGATTTGAAAAGGAATACTTTAAATTTGCAAAAGAAATTGCACCAATCCAAGTAAGTGTCTTCCCATTAATGAATAAAGAAGGTCTTGGAGAAATAGCTGCAGAAATTACCCATAATTTACGTGAAGCTGGCTTTACTGTAGATAATGATAATTCAGGAACTATTGGAAAAAGATATGCTCGTGCTGATGAAGTAGGTGTGCCAATAGCTATTACAGTAGACTTTGATACAAAAGAAGATAATACTGTAACAGTAAGAGATAGAGACACCGAAAAACAAGAAAGAGTAAAAATAGAAGATTTAAAAGAAGTTATTGGAGCAAAACTTCAATAAATTTCTTTAAATTCTTATTTATTTAACTATTTTTTAAAAAACATTATTTTCAATATTTTCATTTTAAAAATCATGTTCAAACTATTTTATTAGACTTTTTTAAATAAAACTTAAAGAATTTTATTAGACCTTTTTAAATAAAACTTAAAGGATCTTATTAGACCTTTTTAAATAAAACTTAAAGGATTTTATTAGACCTTTTTAAATAAAACTTAAACAATTGATTAGCCCAATCTACACCTTCAGCTTTTTCATTAAAAATAACACAAGAATTATCAAAAAGACCATCAATAAAAAATAAATTTAAAGCCATCGCATTATCACAAACTGTTAAAAATATTTTTAACTCATATTCAACTTTTCTAATAGTTAATTGATTGTTTTTAGAAAATTTATGCAGTTTTTCATAATAATTTGATTCTTTTAAAGACTTTAAAACCTCATCAGTTGTTATTAATATCAAACTATTATCCCTTTCTAAATTCTCTAAAATTATTTCTAAATGGTCCTCTAAAAATATAGGTAAAATTATTTTCATATCTTCACAAGAACTTAATAATTTAAGAGTTTTATTTAAAGACCTTGATAAATCTTCTTCATCAGATTCAACAAAAACTGAATCTTTTAATAAATAAGAACTTTTAAAATACTCCACAGGTATTGATTCAATTGAATGACTTTTCCAAAAATCAACATGTGTTTTGAAAATATACAAATCTCTAAAAAGTTTTTTTAAAGCTAAAGCATATAAAACACCTTTAGAAGATAAAGAATAATTTTTAAAATTCTTTTTAATTAAGTTAAGTGATTCCAATTCATTTAAACCATGTAAAACAGAAGCAGAAGGTTTACCTAATTCTTTTCTAAGAGTATTTAAATTATTATTTGAGCCCAATAGCATTAAAAGTAATCTTGGTCTCATTTCTGAAACTAATAAAAAACGAACATTTATAAAGTTATCATATTTTTCAGCACTACTTTCTTTTTTAATCATCAAACCACCTATAAATTTAATAAAAAATTTAAAATCAGACAAAATCAAAAAGAACAGCATAATCATCAAAAGATTTGAAAACAGCTAATCCCCAATTAATTGCTTTTTCCTTATCGGACAACAGCAATCTGTTTTGATCATAGGTTCCATCTATCTTAAACAATCCTATTGAAACAAAATTATGAGAAACTGACAAAGCAATTTTAATGTGTTCATCTAAATATTTCATAGAAAAATTACCTTCTTCAATACCCTTTTTAACAACATCCTTGCCAATATCTTTTACAAAATTTTCTAAAATGTTCTTAGGTACTATCAACTCAACATTAATCCCCTTTAAAATTAATCTCCTTATTAACTTAGGATACTCAGGATGCAAATAGGGAAAAATAACCTTTAAATTTTTAGAGTCTTTAAAAATTCTCTTAAATTCTTTATGAGTCTTATAAATATCAGTAGAATTACACCTAATTAATTCAGAACCTTCTAATGAAGATAATTTATTTAAGTCATTTACAGAGAGTGAATTGATATCATGCTCTAGCCAAAAATCAGAATAGTCATTTACAGCTGATATAATATCATAAAAATCCATTAATATAGAAATATAAATCACTCCCAAATTAGTCAATTGAAAACTGTTGTGAATTTTTTCAACAAAACCTTCATGAGATAATCTATGCATATTGCTTGAGATAGAACTATAACTTAATAACGAATATCTGGCAATATCTCTAACTTTCTTGGGACCCTCACCTAAATCAACTAATATTTTTAATCTAATTTCTGAGTTACTTAGAAATTTTAATTCTTTATTTACTTTAGACAAGTAATACATATAACCACCTATTAAACAATTAGCTATCAAATCAATGAAAATTGATATAAAAAACTTTTAAATAAAAAAATATAATTTTTAAGAATTAAAAAATTCTTAAAATGATTTCATTAGCGATTTAATAACTAAAATTTAAAATATTAGGAACTTAATAACATATAAAAAATTATTAAAATTTTTAAATATGGTTAACTCCATTTAATAATTTTTTTAAACATATATATAAATATATGAGAAAATTTTGAATATGAATAACGAAACGATATAAATATTGATATTAGGTCATTAAATTTTATAATCTTATTAAAAGTGAAAGCACTTAAACAAAATGAATATAGTATAAATATTTAATTAATGAGGAAAATAAAAAAATAAAAAAATTAATAAATAAAGAGTGTCCACCAAAAGTACAAAAATTATAGTCTTGTAGAAACCCTCTTTTAAAATATTTGAATTAATACTAAAAATAAAAATAAAGAGTCTAAAATGATTGTTTAAATAAAATAAGTGAAAAAAATTCTATATTAATCTAAATTTTACATGGTTTCTACAAGGTTAAAATTATTTTAAAAAGTTATAAAATCTATTTATTTACAAAATAAAGAAAGAAATTTTAAAAAAAATATATTTTTGGCGGACCCTCTTAATATAAAAAATATTTGTTTAAGCATAATAAAACCTTTAAATTAAAAAATAAGAATAAAATAAGATTTAAAATATACATAAATGAAAAATAATACAAAAATAGAAAAATAAAGAAAAATATTACTTTTTATGATTTACAGAATTCATTACATTTTTAACTAATTCAACATCAGTAGAAAGTTTTAAATCATCTAAGTCAGATTCATAACTTATTAACATTCCATAATGATAACCATCTTTATCAAACTCAGCATAAGTATAATTTTCAATACCATTAAATCTTTTAGATGTTATACTGTAACATTTTTCAACTAACAAACTACCATTAGTATAATTATCAACTACAACTTTATTATCGAGCCTATCCCCAAAATCATAGAAATCAGTATAATTTTTTGTAGTTCCTAATTCTTGGATTACTAACCACCTATGTACTTCATCACCACTAGGAATCCCAGTACCGGCATAAATTTCATTTGTATGCTCATCATTACTTCCCCAACCCTCAGATTCACTAAACCCCTCTGGAAGAGTTATTGAAAATTGTTGACATTCCATTGTTGTATCCCAAAAAAGACCTGCATTTACAGATGATAATGAAACAAATAAAATTAAAATAAAAGTTATCAAAAAGATAAATTTTTTCATTTAAACACCAAAAATAATTTTTTTATTAAATATAAATTTATCAATATTAAAATATATAAATTTTGATTAAAATTAAAAAATAGTAAAATTAGAATTATCTTTTTAATCTTAATCTTTTCATTTCTTTTTCTATAGTGTTGTATTCTTGTGTAAACTTGGATTTTCTATCTCTAGTTCCACAATTACAATAGCTACCTAAACCATAATTTTTATATTCTATTAAAACTATTAATCATCTTTTTATTTTTAACCTCCTTTTTCTTGGTATCTTGCTTTCTGTTCCCTTAAAGCATTAAATTATGATAAACAATTGTATGTCCTAAATCTTGTTACAGGAAAATTTAGTAGTTTAAGTTTCTTAAGACTTTTAAAAGATTATATAAAAAAGATGAAAAAACTACTTGTGTTATGGTTAAAAAAGAAGCATGTAGTGGTTCTAAGTTATTAATTAAAAAGTTCTCTAGAGAAGAAGATTTAAGAGGTTATAATATTTGTGCAGATAAGTTAAAGGTTAGTAAGAAAGTTAGAGCTTTTGACCTTGAAGATCTTGCAGGGGATAAAAAATTAAGATGCTTCCTGCTCATTGAAACAATAAGTTGATTGATTATTTAGTATATTTTCTAGTGAAGAACTGTGAGAAGATGATATAATTGATACTATAACTGGTTCTTGTAGGTCTTAGACTAGAGCTAGAAGAAGAGTTAAAGCTTAAGAAATAAAAATACAAAAATCCGATAATATTATATAATTCGGATTATATAAAAATAATCATATTAAAGTTAAAAGATGTGATTTTTATGAGCCTTGCAAGCAGTAAACTATATGGTAACGATGAATTACATTTGCCTAAAATAATAAAAAAAGAGTTTAAAAACTTTAAAATAGATAAAAACACCATATTTGAATGGGATATAAAAGATAATGAAATAATCTTAACTCCTAGGCAAAAAGTAACCTTTGATGATGTATTTGGAATGATTGATGATGATGGTGAAGAGTGGAATATAGATGAGTTGGTTTATGATGGCTAAATTATTTATAGATAGTTCTTTTATTATTCCAATATTCAAAAGAAATGATACTAACAGGCCAATAATCGAAAAAAACAAAGAAATATTATTTGAGAATGATTGTTATATTAGTAATGGAATAATACAAGAAATAACAACCGTTGTAATGATGAAAACAAAAAGCATTGAATTAACTAAAAAAGCATATCATTTTTTAAATGATAATTTTAATATTTTAAATGAATATGAAATTGAAACATACAATAATAGAGTGTTTTCAGTATTCAAAAAATATAATAATAATACATATAAAGCAAGCTTTATTGATTGTTCAGCTGTTGTTATAGCAGATAATTATGATTTGGATTATGTTGTATCATTAGACAATATTTTTAATAAATTTGATGAGATTAATTTATTAAAATTAGATTAATTTCCCATTTATTTTTAAAGTTATACTTAACTAAATTAATTAATTTTCTATTTTTTTATTTATAAATTAATAAATATCATGAGAATTGTGTATCTTCCTTTATTCTTTTTTATAATATTTAAGGTTTCTAAAAACTTAGTTTTAAATATAAGGTAGAATATAATACTATTTAACAATTTTTAGTTATATGAACCCTAGAGTTCTTATGATAAAAAGAATTTATACAAATTTTTAAAAATTTATAAAATTTATAAGATATTAACTTCGAAGATACAATGATTGATACACATATACATGCTGATTCAAGAACTAGTGAAGATTTTGAAAAAATGTTTATTAGTGGAATAGATACAGCAATAACTTGCTCTTACTATCCATATAAAATTAATAATAATCCTGAAATTCTTTTAAACCATCTAAATAGGATATTAAACTTTGATCCAAAAAGAGCTAAAGAATATGGGCTTGATTTAAAAGTTGCATTAGGTATTCATCCTACAAATTCTTTAAAAAATAATGAAATTATATTTGAACAATTAGAGAAATGGATTGAAAATAAAGAGATTGTAGCTATTGGAGAGATAGGTTTAGATGAAAATAGTGATTTAGAAAAAAAAGTCTTTAAAAAACAATTAGAATTAGCAGAAAATACAAAATCAAAAGTAATTATTCATACACCTAGAAAAAACAAATTAAAAGTTTTATCTGAGATTAAAGAAATTGTTCTAGAAAATATTAATCCTAAGCTCGTTGTTATTGACCATATTAATTTAAACACAGTTGAAGAGCTAATTGATGAAGAATTTACTATTGGTTTAACTGTTCAACCTCAAAAAATGGAAGTTGAAGAGGCAATTGAAATATTAGACAAATATGGATTTGATAAATTCTTATTAAATAGTGATATTAGTAATAAACCATCTGATCCATTATCTGTCCCAAGAACCATTAGAACCTTGAAAAGATTGGGATATGATGAAAAAGAGATAAATAAACTAGCATTTAAGAATGCTAAAAAGTTTTTTAAGATATAAATAAAAAATTAATCATTAGTTAATTAAAACTTCAATAATTAAAGTAGCAGATTATCATAAATAATCCTTAAAGCTAATAGATTCATATTATTAATATTAAAAAACAAAAAATAACTAATAAAATAAATTTAAAAAAAGCATGAAATAATAAAAAAATAACTAATAAAATAAATCTAAAAAAAGCATGAAATAATATAAAACTTAAAAATAAAAAAATAGAAAAAGAAAAGAGATATAGGAAAATCCTATAAAATAAGCATATCAAGCTACTTATTCTTTTCTAACTAGTTTAACTCTTGATGGAGTTACAATAACTAAATTTTTCTCTTCAGTTTGTGAAAGTAAGATTGCTTCTGCACCATATTGTTGTCTTAAAAGTTTTAAGATTTCTCCTGCTTGTCTAAATTGTTTTTCTCCTTGTTTTTCAATGAATTTTAAATCAAGAATGACAGGATTGTTCTCTTCAACAATTTGGTCAAAAACATAATCTAAATCATCAACTGATTTCGGTTTAATTAAAATAATTTCATAAAAAGTTTGTTCTGGAGAAATAGAAGTGAATTCATCTTCAAATTCTTCTCCATAATCACCAATTCCATATGCACTAGCAAAGTTATCTTCTTCAAAACCTAGGCTTTTCTTTAAATTATCAGTAAAACTCATTTTGACTCTTCCCTTAGTTTAATAAGAATAAATTGATTAAATAAAAATTTACTTAATTTTTAATAAAATTTTAACTAAATTTAAAAGAATTTAAATAATTTTAAAAAAATTCTGCAATATTAATTTAAAAGTTTAATAATTAAAACTTTTATTAATTAAAGTATATGATTTTTAATAAATATAAAATTATCCCTAAAGTAAATTTTATTAAAATTTTTAACATGAAAAATTGTTAAAAAAAGGTAAATAAATATATATTAAATATAATTAATAAAACTTACTCTAATAAAAAAGATTTATATAAAAAAATTATAATAATAAAATATTATATAAAAAACTATATAAAAAAATTATAAAATAAAAGATTATATAAAAAAACTATATAAAAAATTTTATTTTATTGTACAAATAGATTTCCTTCTCTATCAACATATAATGTTTCGGTTGGATCATTAATATCAAATTCATGTCTTTCCCTGTTTAATTGAATCTGTTTTTCCAATATTTCATCTGTTAATCCTTCTTCTTCAAACATCTTATTTAATTGCTTTTGTTGATTAGATAAATTTACTCTTTTTAAAAATTTTTCATTTGCTAAATCCATTATAATCACTCTTTTGTTAAAATAATTAGGCTTTTTTGACTTATAGCAGACATGTATTTTTGGAATTCATTAGCAGCACGATTTTCTACATAACCACAATAACATGAACTAGTGCATTTATTTCCAAGACTGTTTAATACTTTTTCCACATTATTGGCAAGATTGACTTGATTTACTACTTCATAATGGCCATATTTGAGACGGTAGCAGTTATGAAAGATAATGTCCTTGTTAGGGTTTGCTAATATTTTTCCCACTCCTTCCCATCCTATTTCTGAGAAATATTTCTCAGTTATTTTTATCTTGATTCCTTTTTTCTTATTGACCATTGCTACAGCAGTACGAATTCCTTGATGTGAAGTACCTGAAGTTGTAGTGCCTGCCCATTCTGCAAGTGTTTTTTGTGAAAAATCAGAAATACCAAATTTGTAGAGACATTTTTGCAATGCACTAACTCCACAGTAATAACTTGTGTCTTGTCCCATTCCACCACAACCCTGTTTAGTTGGATGAGGTCTGCTATTAAAAACCTTTGAGTTGTTGGTCTTTTTATTAGTTGATGCAGATACAGATGTTTTAATAACATTTTTAGTATTTGTAGTGGCCTTTTTATTGTTTGTTGTGAAACTTTTATTAAAATTACAATAATTAGCTAAGCTATTATTTTCTTTGTAGAATATGATAATTTTAGATAAGCAGTACATGAACAGTTCAAAACTAACCTTAATCTTATTTTTTTTGAGTGGTAATATAATTAGGAACTCGGTGATTTAGTTCACAAAAATTAAGAAAATTACTAATCATCACCAAGTAATCATCTTTTAATACATCCTCACTTATAGTGTCAATGAACTTATCATTGTCGTATTTTATTAGATTAGCAAGATTATAACTCGAACTTTTAAATTTATCCTGGATAATCTTTGCCATCAAGTAAGATAGACTATAAGGAGATAAAACCGCACCATTAATGTCACAAGTTTTAGGAATCTTCTTATTTTTTTCCATAAAACTTTTTATCTCCCCTGCTTCTTTAATTATCAAATTTTTCTGATACTTTGACAATTTTATCTTCCTCCTTTCTTATGAAATTTTTAGATTTATGAATTGGAGATTAGTGAAAAATAATAATCTTCTATCTTATTAGCTCATTTATTGCGAATTTCTTATTGTTAAATAATTTTATCCCATTTTTACCATTTTTCTATCCCTCTCTATCTTCTAAGAATATATTAGATATTTAAAAAAATGACAATTATATAATAATTAGTGCAAGAACTATATATAAAAAACCCAGTAAAGGCTATTGTTGTTAATAGTTTAGTTCTTGATTATATATAAAATTAACCGTTCAAGACACTCTGTTCTATAAAATAAGAATGTTTAATATTATAAAGCCTATTTTATTGGTTTGTTCAATAGAAAAAATCTAACAAATACCAATAAAAAAATAGGATTTAAGAAAAAAGAGTAAAAAAGAGTAAACTTTACAAAAATTAATAAAATATAGAAATTATAAAAATAAAGATTTTAAAAAATAGTATTTAAAAAAAATAAATAAAAATAAGATTCTTTAAAAAAAATAAATAAAAATAAGATTCTTTAAAAAAAATAAATAAAAATAATCTTTAAAAAAATAAAAAAACAATTAATTTTTATCTAGATATTCTAAGATTGCATCTAGCAATTTACCTGCTCCACCAGAGTACATATCTGCTGCAGGTAAACCATATTCCTCTTCAAAGCTTTCTAAAGTCATGCCTTCATCAGCATTTCTAAGATTTATAGATAAGCCAACAACTTTGGTAGTAGGTACTACAGCTTCGATAGCTTTCACCTCATAGTCAATACCTCTAGGCTGACGATATGGGTGATTCGGCCTATGGCCTACAATAACTGCATCCGGATCTGCACCTATTAATATACATGCAGATAATCCTCTCGGATGAGGGTTTCCATCTTCAGTTAAACTAGATTGTCCTTCAACAAATATAATATCTGCTTCTTCATTTTCTTCAACATATTTTATAGAACTTAAAATAGCTGAAGGAATGTCCATTGCAGATAAGCTACCTGCTCTAAAATTAAATGCAGTAGGTTGTTCTAAGCCCATTTCATCAGTAGAAATAATAGAAGCTTTTAAACCTCTTTTCGCCGCTTCAATTCCTAAAGATTTAGTGGTGGTTCTTTTACCACATTCTTGGGAAGTTCCACCAATAAAAATAACAGACGCTTTAGGTTCATAAAAAATCTTAGGTAAAACCTCACAACATTTTTCAGGTGCTACACCACATATTTTACGAACAACATCTAATCTTGGACTAATTTCTTTAATAAAAACATTATTTTGTTTAGCTAATTTTAATAAAGCTTCATTTTCAGATAAAGATAAAGATCTAAATGAAACAACTACATTTTTACCATTTGCTAAAGCTTCTACAGAATATTTTAAAGCTGCACCTTCAGCACCAATTGGTAACATAATAGCTACAGTATTTGCTTCAGTAGATTCAAATAAATCTGATAAATTTGATGCTACTTCAAGACCACAGAAAGATTTTCCTTGTTTTTCACGATTATCATCAAAGAATCCTACTGTTTCAATCCCTTCAAGGTTAGAGAATTTCTCTCCTCCACCTCCACATCCAATAATAATATAAGGATTTAATTCCTGAAGATCTTCAACAGAACTTATAGAATACAAGTAATCACTCCTTTTAATAAAATTATGTAAATTAAAAATAAATAAAATATTGACTTAGAAGCCAATATTTAAATAAGTTAATATATTAGATAATTATAAATTTTTTTAAATATTGTATCTATTAGAAAAATATGAATTGGAAAGAAATACAATATCCAACATTATACAATTTATCTTATTGTAATTATATATTTATTATTATTAATAAACATTAGCATAAAAATCTTTAAAATTGGTTTTATATGAATAAAATAATATAAATCAATAGCAGAAATAAATTAAGTGAAACTTCAATCAATGAAAACTATTTAAAATAATATAAATATAGAAAAAATAAAAAATAGATATAATATTAAAAGAAAAATAGTGAATTAAGATAACAAATATAATTAGGATAATAGATATAATAAAGATAATAAAATATTAAGAACTAAAATATGGAGGAATTGAAATGAAACCTTATGTAATTCTTATTGGAAGTGCTTCTGGAATAGGTAAATCAACAGTTGCAGCTGAGCTTGCAAAAACACTTAATATAAAACATTTAGTTGAAACTGATTTTATAAGAGAAGTAGTTAGAGGAATTATCGGTAAAGAATATGCTCCTGCACTACATAGTTCATCATATAATGCATACACCCATCTTAGAAATCAGGAAAACTATAAGTCTCAAGCAGAGCTGATAAATGCTGGTTTTGAAGAACATGCATCATTTGTACTTCCAGCTGTAGAAAGGGTAATAGATAGAGCTATTAAAGACCATGATGATATCATTCTTGAAGGTGTTCATTTAATACCTGGTTTAATTGATTTAGAAAAGTTTAAAGATAAAGCTTCAGTTTATTTCTTTATACTTAGCTCAGATGAAGAAGATCATAAAAATAGATTTGTTAAAAGAGCAATGGAAATTAGAAGAGGTGGAAAACAATTAGACTATTTTAAAGAAAATAGAATCATCCATGACCACCTTATTGAACAAGCTCAAAAATATGATGTTAAAACTATAGGAACTTCAAATATTGATAAAACTGTTAAAAAAATGTTGTCATACATTAATGAAACCTGTGAAATAATACATTTAAAAAATAGTGTAGATGAACTATCCATTGTAGGAGATATAATTATTGATAAATATGGAGCAAGTATGAAAAATATCTCATATCCAATCAAAGGATTTAAAGAACCTTTAGTTAGGCAAATTAATGTAAGTGAAATAAGTGAATTTAATAAATTCGTTACAAATATTACTAAACATGAAGAAAAGAAAAAAGAACTTGAAGAACTCTATAAGTTAACCGATTATAGATCAAATTTAATATGTGCTATCAATCAAGATACAATTGAAAAAATAAAAGAAGATTTAGATAAAGAAGGCCTACTATATAAAATATAATTTAAGGAGAATAATATGAATTTAGATGATGTAAGCTCTGGAAAAGGAGCTGAAATGAAAATTGACTGTCCAGTATGTGGAGGAAAAAATACTGCAACTTATACCACCCAAACTCATGAAATAGCTTATTTTGGAGAAATCGTAGAATCTACAATACAATGTGAAAAATGCGGATTTAGACATAATGATATTTTAGCAACTGAACAAAAAGACCCTGCTAAACATAGTTTAACAATTACAGAGAAATCTTTAGACTCAAGAATAGTGAGATCACAATCTGCCACTGTTTCTTTACCTGAAATTGGAATTAAAGTTGAACCTGGTCCAAAATCTGAAGGATATATTTCAAATGTTGAAGGAGTTCTTCTAAGGTTTATTGCTACAACTGAAAGAGCAATGAATATCTTCCAAGATGATTTATCTCAAGAAAATGGTAAAAAAGTACTTAATGATTTAAACAAAGTTTTAAATGGAGAATTAGAAACTCTTTTACTTATAGAAGACCCCTTTGGACAAAGTAAAATTATGGACATTCATGCAAAAACAGAACCTCTAACAGATGAAGAGTTAAAACATTTAAAAACAGGTTTCACTGTAATTGATGAAAATTAATATTAAAAATAGGCTAAAAAATAGAAATAAAATTATAAAAAAATAGTTTATAAAAAATATTAAAAAATAACTTATAAAAATTATAAAAAAATAGTTTATAAAAATTATAAAAAAATAGTTTATAAAAATTATAAAAAAATAGTTTATAAAAAATATTAAAAAATAGTTTATAAAAATTATTAAAAAAAATAACTATAAAAAATAGTTTGTTTTAAAAAAAAAAACAAATAGAAGAATTATTCTTCTATTTCTTCATCTTCTTCTTGTGTTGTCATAGATAATGGAGTAAATTCATCTTCATCTACAACATCTTTTAATTTAAGAGTTTTTTGAACATCCATAGCTAATGCATCACAATCTGCTTTAATAGCATTTAAGTGTAATAAAATTCTTTCTTTTTCTTGGTTGATTCTTTTAATATTAGTATATGGATAGGTTGACTCTTTAAGCATTTCGTACTCAATAGTGGTGTATGGGTATTCATTAAGTTGTTGACAAACTTGTTTAAGGATATCTCCTAAGAATTTGTTCATTTCAACTTTAACTCTTTCCCTAATCATTTTGTCACTATCGAGGTTTTGTTTCATTAAACGAACAACTTCTGCCTTAGCAAAAGGTAAATCTTCTTCTTTATCTTCGATATCCTCGATTTCTTCTTGATAAATTTCTTCTTCAGCCATAAAAAACGACTCCATAATAAATAATTTAAATTTTATTAATAATTATTAACTGATTTATTAACTTACTAATGCAATAATTAGTTCATAAAAATTTATCATTTCAAAAAATTATAAAAAGATTATAAAAAAATATAATAAAATTATAATAAAAATTATGATGAAAATAATAAAAATTTTAATATTAATAAAATTTATTTAAATTTTCTATAAATCATGAAAAGTAAGTGAAATATAAATTTAGATTAAAAATTTAAATTATTTTTTAATAAAAATTGATTTAAAATCCAAAATATTCATTTACTTATCTAGATATAGTAATACATTTGTTTAAAGAAATATATAAAGGTATCGCATAATTTTAATTTTATGACTAATTTTTCATAGAGTTATATTCTAAAGTATAGGAATTATTATAGCAAAAGTCAATAATTTTAATAGATATAAAAATAAGAAAAATCCTTTTTAAAAAATTATAAATTTTATAGAAATATTAAAATTAACGAATTGAAAGTTAATTAAAATTGTTGCAAAAAATGGAAATAGTAAAATAGAATTAAAATAAAAACCTAATAAAAACAGAAATAGTAAAATAGAATTAAAATAAAAACCTAATAAAAACAGAAATAGTAAAATAGAATTAAAATAAAAACCTAATAAAAACAGAAAAAATGATTTTGACTAAAGTTTTAAGCCTATTATTAATTGAAAAAATTTTTAGTCAAGGTTTTTAGCTAGAGGCTAAAAAGCTTGACTGAAAGATAAAAAAATTGATTAATCTGCACAAGGATCTAAATTGAATTTATATCTGTATTCCTGATTTACAATATTAGAACCTTCAAATCTTCCATCGATTATACTTGAAATCTTTTCAATTGCATCAAGGGAAAGTTCTTTTCCTTCTGAAATACCGAAGAAAAAAGTAATTACATCATCTGTTATAAGATAATTTAATTCAAAATCTTCTTTTTCAAGTTCGCTTTTAAATACTTCAGTGAGTTTTTCTTCTATATTTTTTTCAAGGTTTGTCATAGTTTCACCAATATTAAAAGATATATTTAAATTAAACAATAAAGCTTATAAACTTTTCTATCCTCTTTTCCTATCACCATATAAAAGATTCATATAGAAAGATAATAAACTTCCTTTAATCCATATCTAAACTAAAGTTTAAGCTACCTGCTTGATGGGTTATAAATCCTAAAGATATGATATCAACATCTAAATTAGCATAATCTAAAATGTTTTCTTCTCTTATTCCACCAGAAATCTCGATAAGAACATTTTCTCTTAAACCTTTTTCTTCTAAAGCATTTAACGTTCTTTGAGCATCATCTGGAGACATATTATCAAACATAACAATATCTGCACCATTTTCTGATGCAATGATTGCATCTTCAGTTGATTCTACTTCAATTTCTATTTTTTTAGAAAAGCTAATGTTCTCTTTAGCAAGCTCAAGAGCATTTTTTACAGACCCAACAACAGCAATATGATTATCTTTAATTAAAACCATATCATCTAAAGCAAATCTATGGCTATCTCCACCACCAATTGTAATAGCTAATTTATCAAATGTTTGAAGTGCAGGAGCGGTTTTACGAGTTCCAGCAACCCTTATTTTAGGATTGATATTATTTACTTTAGTTACAATACGATTTGTTAGAGTAGCTACACCTGACATTCTCATAAGTAAATTAAGTGCTGTTCGCTCTAAAAGAAGTATTTTACGAGCATTTCCTTCAATTTCTAAAAGAATATCTCCTTTAACAATTTTATCTCCATCATTTTTTGAAGAAATGATCTTTATACCATATTCTAAAAACATTTCTTTTATTATTTCAATTCCTGCAAGGATTCCATCATCTTTAGAGATTAATTTAGCATAAAATATTTTATTTTCTGGAATTAAAGCATTTGAAGTAATATCTCCAAAACCTTTATCTTCTCTAAGCATGTATTCTATAATTTCATCCATTTTTACACCAAACTTTTAATTAAAATAATATATGTATCGATAGCATTATTTTAATTAAGATAATATATGTATTGATAGTATTATTTTAATTAAGATAATATATGTATTGATAGTATTATTTTAATTAAGATAATATATGTATTGATAGTATTAATATATTTTATATATTTAAATTGACAAAATATATATTTGTTAAATAATAAAAAATAAAAGAAATTGATTTATTATTATCAAAACTTAAAGGGATTTTATGGAAATTACATTTTTAGGAACTTCATCTGCTGTACCTTCAAAATATAGAAATCATGCAGGAATTATTTTAAAATATTTTAAAGATACAATGCTCTTCGATTGTGGTGAAGGAACACAAAGGCAATTAACTTATGCTAAAATAAGTCCAATGAAAATAGATAAAATATTTTTAAGCCATTACCATGGAGATCATATTCTAGGTTTAGCAGGCCTTATTCAATCGATGGGTTTTAGGGGAAGAACTGAGGATTTAAATATCTATGGGCCAAAAGGACTAGAAAAATTAATTAATGTGGTTTCTAACTATGGATTTTTCAAAATTGATTTTAATATTAATATTCATGAAATTGGAGAGGGAATAGTTATAGAAACTGATGAATATATCATCAGGTCAATTATTGCAGAACATAATGTTGATAATATTGCATATTCCATCTATGAAAAGAAAAAACCTCGTTTCTTAAGGGAAAAAGCTATTGAACTTGGAGTTCCAGTAGGCCCTTCCTTTGGAAAGCTCCATAATGGGGAAGAAGTAGAAATTAATGGAAAAATAATAAAACCTGAGCAGGTATTAGGAGAACCTAGAATTGGCAAAAAAATTACATACTCTGGAGATACAAGGCCCTGTGAGAAGATGGTTGAACTTGCTTGTGATAGTGATGTTTTAATTCATGAAGCAACTTATGAGGATAAAGATAAAGATAAAGCTATTGAACATTGCCATTCCACTTCAAAAGAAGCTGCAGAAATAGCTAAATTAGCAAATGTTAAATTATTAGTATTGACACATATAAGTAGTCGATATACAACAGATTTAAATATAAAAAACGAAGCAAAAGAAATATTTGAAAATACTGCTGTTGCAGATGATTTTATGGAAATTAAGATAGAAAAAGATAAAGCTAAAATAAGATTTAGAAAATTATTAAGCTTAAATGAAGAACAAGCATAATAACCAATCATCATAAATATTTCTAACTGCAAACAAGATTAAAATTAGTTAATTTAAAAATATCTAAATTTAAATGATGAATAGGTGAATAAAATGTTGGATTATAACTATAAGATATTAGAAATATTAGTAAATCTTTTTAATATTGAAAATATAGTATATATTTTACTAATTATAATTGGGGGACTTATTGTAATAAGATTAGGAGACAAAATTCTTAGTAAAATAGAACATAAATTTGACTTGAATCTCACTGCCCATTATTTACTTAAAGATTTACTAAAATACACCGTTATTATCCTAGCTATTGCATGGATATTACATGTACTTGGAATTAATTTAGAAAGTATTATAATTAGTTTGGGAGTTGTAGGTGTTGCAATAGGTTTTGCTTCTAAAGATATTGTTTCCAACTTTATTTCAGGAATTTTTGTAATTAGTGATAAAAAAATTCAAATTGGAGAAGTAATTGAAGTTAATGGATTTAAAGGAACAATAAAAAAGATTGGATTTAGAAATACAACCATGATAACCCAAGAAAATTATGAAATAAATATTCCTAATTCTCTCTTGTCTACAAATCCTTATAAAATTTATCCCCCAGCTGAGGAATATAAATTAAGACTACTTGTAACTTTACCTAATGGAATGAGTATAGGAGAGTTTAAAAAGAATCTTGATGATACAATGTATTCATACAATTGGATAAATAAAGAGAAGGAAAGTAAAATTTTTGCAAAGGAATTTAATGAAAAGGGATCTCTAGTAGAACTAAACTACTGGGTAAATAAATACAAATACATAGTCTGTGGAAAAATAACGATTTTAGAAAATATCAATAAATTATTTGATGAATATAATAAAAAATAGTAAAGTGATATAAAAATAACAATCGTATAACAATCGTTAATTTTTTATATAAAAAAACTTAATATTAATATAATACAAAATATAACAAAATTAAAGAAAATAATTAAAAATTATAAAATTTTAAATAATATCATATTAACTATACTCTAGCAAAAAACTAAAAGGGTTAAAAAAATGACAAGTGAATTACAGAAAGAAATTATTCAATTAAAAGAGGAAAAAAATGCAATCATCCTCGCACATAACTACCAACCCAAAGAAATTCAAGAAATGGCTGATTTTCTTGGAGACTCATTAGAATTATGTATAAAAGCTAAGGAAGTAGATGATAAAGAAATTATTGTCTTCTGTGGCGTAGACTTTATGGCAGAAACTGCATATATATTAAACCCCGATAAAAAGGTTTTAATTCCAGATTTAGAAGCAGAATGTCCTATGGCACATATGCTTACTGGAAAACAAGTAAAAGAAGCTAAAGAAAAGTATCCTGATGCTGCAGTTTGTTTATATGTAAATAGTCTTGGTGAAGCAAAAGCAGAAGCAGATATCCTTTGTACATCAGGAAATGCTAAAAAGGTTGTTGAAAGTATAGAGGAAGATACAATTCTTTTTGGGCCAGATAACAATCTTGGAGAATTTGTACAGCCATTTACTAATAAAAAGATCATTCCAATTCCAGGTGATGGACACTGCTATGTACACAAATTATTCCACAAGGAGGACATAGAAGATGCAAGGAAAAAATATCCAAATGCAGATATTATAATTCACCCCGAATCTAATAAAGATGTGCAAGAACTAGCAGATTACGTTTTAAGTACTGGTGGAATGTTATCTCATATAAAAGATAGTCCAAATGATGAATTTGTTATTGGAACCGAAGTAGATTTAATTACAAGGCTTAAATCTGAGTTTCCTGATAAAACTTACTATCCATTACTTGAAGGGGCAATTTGTAAAACAATGAAACTTCATACACTTGAAAAACTAAGAGACTGTCTTAAAAATGAGAAGCCAGCTATTACTGTTCCAGAAGAAATAGCTGAAAAATCAATTAATGCAGTAGAGAGAATGCTTGAGGTATCTAAATAAAAATAGTTAAATTAATAAAAGAATACTTAAAGCACCTAAACTAAAAGCATTCCAAAAAAATATTAAAATAGTAAATTAGGATAAAAAGAGAATTTCTTTTTTATCCATCTTTTTTATAAAAATATATAAACCGAAATAAAAATCTCTTTTTATAAAAATCTATAAACAAAATAAAGATCTTTTTTTAAAAAATTAATTAATATTAAATTTTTAAAAGCTTATTTCATGTCTTCTAAGAAACTTGCTATAAAATAAGTCATTTCGATTTCTTCTCTTTTTACAAAGTCTTCAAGTTTAAAATGTGCATCATCTGAGGCAAATGGGAAGAATTTTTTAGAATAAAAAATATTAAGGAGTAAAGAATCATCTTCTAAAATAGTTTCTCCCTCTAGATTATTTGTTAAAAATTCCAACTCTCCATCACTTAAACCAGATACCCTATAAGTTACATAGTGCATTTCATCATCAGTTACACCATAATCTTCAACTTTAACACTTAACATATTAATCCCTTAATTATAATATGATTTTTTAAATTTTAATACTTTCTAAAACTATCTAAAAATATAAAAAAATAAATTAAAATATTGTTCTAAAACTATCTAAAAATATAAAAAAATTAAATTAAAATATTGTTCTAAAACTAAGTAAGTGGTTTTAAAAGATTAAGTCCATAAAATCTGTTATAAAAATTGGACTTGCATCATCTGCTTTTTCAAAGCCACACCTTTCATAAAATTCTATCTCTTCCCTATAAGAAACAAGAACTATAAGTAAATAACCCATATAATAGATAAAATAAAATAAAAAATAAATATATATTGAGATATGAAAAAACTAATTTAAACAATTGAAATTGAAATATTAGTCATCTCTAAACTCTTTAATAAACTCTTCTAAATCATGTTTTATTTTATACAATTCATTTGAACCTACATGACCCATACAAGAATCAAAAATAAGTAATTTATTATTTTTAATCATTTTACTCATTGGAATTGCATCTAAATTTGGTGGGAAGTATTGGTCTTGATTAATAGCTATTATCAATACCTTTGCAGTAATATCCTTTAGCTTCTCTGTTAAATCATAATCTAAGGAAGAATTATTCATATAAATCAAATCATTTACATCTTCTTCTAAAATTTCCTCTGCAAATTCATCCATAGCTTGTCTAATTTCTTCATTAGTCATATTATTGCGATATTCTTCTCTTGAAAGGCCGTAACAATAGATTGCATCTGAAGAAAGTTTTAGACTTCTCTTTAATGAGTTGGAAATAGGCAAATCATAAGCTCCACCATTATAATCTGGATCTGACTCTAAAATATTGTTCATTATTTTAGATAAAGCATAATTATGCCCACCTACTTTAAAACTACTTACAAGAGAAATGATAAAGTCAACAGAATCAGGATATATGCATCCCCAAGTTAATACTTCAAATCCCCCCATAGAGTTTCCAATAAGGCCTTTCACATAGGTGATTCCAAACTTTTCTTCTAAAAACTGTTTTTGAAAGTTTACCATATCTTCTACAAGATATTCTGGAAACTTATTCATTAGCCCACTTGTAGAGGGACTTGATGAATTTGGACAACCAAGAGCACTTACTGAAATAAAAAAGAATTTATCTGTGTCAAATATTTCTCCAGGCCCCATATCTTCAGATATACGCCTAACAGAATAACAATTACCACTAGAACCATGGAAATAAATTAATGCATTAGAAATTAGTCCATTATCATCATAGTGGGGAGTTCCAAAACTTATATACTCCACTTCAGCATCTTTTAAAACTTCACCGTTTTTAAATTTAAATTCATCTAAAGTAAAATACTCTGCTTCAATACTTTCTACATCAAACATTTTAAACATCCTTAAAAATAAATGGCCATAAATAATTTTTAAATTAAACAGTCAGAAAATAAATTATTCTTTTAAACCTAAAAGCTTTGAGGCATTTTTATAAAGAATTAAATTTCTCTCTTCATCACTTAAATCAATTTTATTAAACATTTCCATCTCACTTTCAGATTCCCACATCGGAAAATCAGTAGCCCATAATACTTTATCTACACCATATGCATGAATTAAATCCTTTGCAGCCTCTGGAGATAAAGCATACAAACTTGAACTTAAATCTACAATTAAATTAGGAGTTCCTGCTAATTTTTTTCTGGCTTCCTCCCATACACTCCAACCTGCAAAATGAGCCCCAATAACTAAAAGATCTGGAAACTCATCAAGGAAGGGTTTCAATTGTTTAGGGTTAGAATAATTATATCTGAAATCACCACAATGAACCATTATAGGCAATTCTCTTTCACTTATAGCCTCTCCCATTTTAAATGCTCTTTCTTCGTTTAAAGCAAATCGTTGGAAATCTGGGTGAACTTTAACACCTTTTAAGCCTAATTCAATCAGATAATCTAAATCTCCTTCAATATCTTCACTATCAGGATGAAGCGTTCCAAAACCAGTGAAAATATCTGGATGAGCCTTAATCTCATCACCAATAAATTCATTAATAGATTTAACTTGTTTATGAGTTGTTGCAACTGAGTGAACAAGATAATGTACAACTCCTACTTTGCTACCATCTTTGATTAAATCATCCACAGTTCCATTTAAAGACATAGGAAGGTTATAAAAATCACCAATTCCCTCAACAGCTCTTGCCACAATCTTTTGAGGATAAATATGACAATGTGAATTAATTACTTTTTGCATATTACATTAACCGCCTAATAAAATTATAAAATATTTTTTCTATTAATTAATTTGTATTAAATCATTTAAAAAAGTTTATATAACTAAATTAAGTAATAAAGGATTAAAATAAAAATTAAAAAATAATAGGCCTAGAAAAAATCAGTGAAAAATCATATCCCTGCATATAAATTTTTAATAAAGTTAATTATCATATTAAGATTATATAAATTTTTAATAAAGTTAATTATCATATTAAGATTATATAAATTTTTAATAAATTGATTAAATTTATAAAAAATAAAATCCAATATTAACTAGTGGAATAATAATTTAATTAAAGGTTTAATAAACCTTTACTACTAAAAGGCTTTAATAAACTTTTACTACTAAAAACTGAATTGATAAAATGAAATATAAAATTTTAGAAAATCCTAATTATGAAGAAACTTATGACTTAATCGAAGAAGGCCTTAAAAAGAAAGCAACCATATTACTTTTTGCATGTTGTAGAGTTAGCTATGAAGGTCGTTCATTAAGCGAACTTGATTATGGAGAGAGAATAATAATGATGAAACCTGATGGATGCTTTTTAATCCATCAAGATAATAAAGTAGATCCAGTTAATTGGCAACCTCCTAAATCAAGGCCAAGAGCTTATATTAAAGATGAAATACTATTTTTAGAAAGTCATAGACGTAGCCCTCCTGAACGAATAGAGGTTGAAATTAAAAAAGTCCATTATGCTAATTATAATTTAATTGAAGATTATGAAGAGCTTGAAAGAGCAGGGTATGAAAAAGATATGGGAGATATGATTTGGGATAAACCCCATATAATTGAAGAAGGATTCAGACCAACTGTAAGAGAATATGCAACCGAACATGGTTTTATAGATATACTTGGTAAAGACTCCAAAGGAAACTTAATGGTTTTAGAATTAAAATCACGTAAAGCAGGAATCACCGCAGTTAAACAAATTAGAAGATATTTAACTGACTTTGAAAATAAAGAAAATTCAGAAATTAAAGCTAAAAATGGGCAAAAACAAAAAATCAGAGGTTTACTTGTAGCACCTTCAATTGGTGATGATGCACTTGAACTTTTAGAAGAGGAGGGGATAGAATTTGTATCTGTAGAACCTCCAAGAGAACTTAAAAAAGATAAAAGAGTAACTTTAGACTCTTTTGGATAAAATAAAAATTAAAAAAATAGATTATTGAACTGATTTAAAAATTGAATTAAGCTAAACTGATTATTATGGATATTCTATCAACTTTATTAATTGCAATTGCATTGGCAATGGATGCATTTAGTGTTTCACTAACAAAAGGATTCATGTTAAAGAAGATAACTAAAATCCAAGCATTATGGTATGCAATATTCTTTGGAGGATTCCAATCATTAATGCCCATTCTTGGATGGCTAGGGGGAATCCAATTAGAATGGCTTATCACAACCTTTGCTCCATGGATTGCATTTATTTTACTTTTACTTATTGGTTCAAATATGATTAGAGAAAGTTTCTCTAATGAGGAAGAATCAGAAGAAAATTCCGATAAGTTTTCATTTAAAGAATTGACTTTACTTGCAATAGCTACAAGTATCGATGCATTTGCAGTTGGAATAACTTATGCAGTATTAAAAACAGATATTCTAATTCCAATAACAATGATTGGAATTGTAGCATTTATATTTACAATAATTGGACTTTATTTAGGTAAAAAAATAGGAAATTACTTTGGAGATAAGTTTGAAATACTTGGAGGATCAATTTTAATTTTGCTTGGAGTAAAAATCCTTTTAGAAGGGCTAGGGATTTTAGTTTTATAAAGTATTAAAATAGAAATAGTAAAAAAATTAAAAAATAGAAACATGACAAAAAGAAAAAAAGAAAAAAATAGAAACAGCACCAATAGAAAAAAAATAACCAGATAAAAAATAGAAAATAAAAAAACCATAAGAACTTTAATTAATTAAAGCTCTAAAGTGAATCTTTCTCCACTTAATTCTTTTAAACGTTTTATCTCCTCCATTTGATGTTTAACTGCATAATCATTATATGGCTTTGGAGATAGGCTGTGTCCATCATATTCTAATTTATAAATAACAAACTCATCAGTGTCTAAGTTTATTGTATCCTCAGTTTCTTTTAATTCAACACTATTCAATTCATTTAAGATATTTTTATATTCTTTCTCTTCTAATTCAATAAGCTCATCAAGCTCTCTTGAAGCAAAACTTGGATTGAATTGCATAGCTAAACCAATCATTCCATTAAGTTCTTTCCCACCAATCTCAAAAACTGATGCCCTAATATTATCCATCTGTTTAATCATATGATTTAAAGTTGGTTTAGTAACTGGAATTTCACTAGCAGTCCCTAAAATATTTATTTCATAATTATTTTCCCATTCACCTATTTTATAAACTGCATAATTAATATTATCACATTTTATTTCTTTTTCTTCAACCATTTTATCACTTAAAATCTTTTTAAAAATTACCAAAACAATATACTTGAAAAATAATACTAGAATAATATTACTAAGAATAATCTAATAAAATATTTTTAAAATAATCTTTTTCAACAAATAATATTTTCTTTTTACTTAATAAAATAGTTTACTTTAACTATTTTGATAAATATCTAAAATTTTAAAAATAAGGTTAAAAATAAAAAACCAAATGAAAAGATTAGAAAAAAGAAAATAGTTAATAAAATTTAAAAGTATTTAAATATAAGATTAAATAAAAAGATTAATATTAATGAATTAATTTTTAAAAGTAATTATTAAAATTAATTATGAAATATTGTAAAAGTAGGAGGTTAAAATTTGGTAAAATATTGTCAAGAGTGTGGAAATTCAAGTTATGACAGTGCACCAATTTGTGGAAACTGTGGTGCTAAACTGCCTCCAAAATCCGAAGCAAACTCTAGACCCCCTAAATTAGATGGAATAACTAAACAAAAAGCAGTAGTGAAAGATAGAGAAGAATCAATTTTCTCTGGTAAATCAAGTAGCTTTGGTAAAAGATTATCTAAAAAATTAGGTAGCTTCGATTTAACTAAATTTAGCAATACTACTAAAGAGAAAAAAGCAAAAGAAAGTGCTATAGAAACTCAAAAAACTTCAAAGCTTTCTTTTAGTAGAACTGCAACTGAAGGTTTTAAACATAAGGATACTGGAATAAAAGATCCTGCTAAAAAATTCAGCACTCAAAAAACTGAAGAAAAAACTAAGAAAATTAAAAAAGAAACTCCTAAAAAAGATAGTAAAAAGCAAGAAGTTCCTAAAAAAGATAAAGTTAAGCCAAAAATAATTAAAAAATCAGAAAAAACAAGTGGTTCAAGCTTAAATCTTAGAAAAATTGGAATTGCTGCAATAATCATAATAATTATTCTTTTAATCGCAGGAATTGGACTTAATGGAATCCAAAACCAAACAACAGATGAGGTAAAAAATTATACTGATGGCATAATTAGTTTTGATTATTCTGGAAATTGGTCTATGTATAATAATACTAATCAAAATAGTAATTCCAGCGATATTGCATTTAAAACTAAAGACAATACATTAATTGGATTTACTACAATTCAAAGCGACGATATCACATATGAAAAAATATTAAGTGATGTTAATACAACTGCACACTCATTAAATGGAGAACTTGTAGAGTATAAAAACGTTGATGTCGGTGGTGTTCCATCTTTAGAAATGACAATAAGTACTGCAGATCAAGGATATTCAAGATATATCTGTACTTTACGTGATGGTGTATACTATAGCTTTGTTATTAACAATGGAAAATCATCTAATAGCAATATAACTGCTTTAAATACAACTGAAATTCAAAACATGATTAATAGTATTAGTTTCCCAACAACTAACCGTGAAGGAGTAGATGGTGCTGAAATAGCTTAAACTAATCTATTAATTTATTTTTTTAAATTTATACCAAACTATTATTTTCTTTTTTTTAACTTTATATTAAAATAATAATTTCCTTCTATCTTTTTTTAACTTTATACTAAAACACTAATTTTCCCATATCTTTTTTATTCTATTTTTAAGATGTTTAATCTTATATCTAAATAAAAACTTTTTTTAAATTAAAACTCTAAATTAACTATAGAGGTATAAAAATATGAATATAATTAAGATTGCTCTTTGTCAAATGAATGTAGTTGATAATAAAGAAAAAAATATAAAAAAAGCAATTCAAATGATTAAAGAATCTAAAAAACAAGGAGCAGATTTAGCTGTTCTTCCAGAGATGTTTAACTGTCCTTATGAAAATGAAAAATTCATTGAATATGCTGAAGAAATAGAAAATAGTGAATCATTAAAAGAAATAGCTAAACTTGCAAAAGAAGAAAGTATTCATGTTTTAGCAGGATCTATACCTGAACTTGAAATAAATAATCTCAATAACAGCAAAGCTATTTACAATACATCAGTGTTTATAGACAATAATGGAAAGTTCTTAGGAAAACATAGAAAAATGCATCTATTTGATATTGATGTTAAAGATAAAATTTATTTTAAAGAGTCTGATACTTTAAGTGCAGGATGCGAATTTACAATAATAAAAACAGATTTTGCTAGAATTGGAATTGGAATTTGCTATGACATACGTTTTCTAGAATTATCTAGAATAATGGCACTTAATGGTGCAGAGATATTAATTTTCCCAGGAGCATTTAATTTAACAACAGGTCCTGCACATTGGGAAACATTATTCAAATCAAGAGCATTAGATAATCAAGTATATACAATTGGAGTAGCTCCTGCTTTAGATAAAGATGCAAATTATAATTCTTTCGGACATTCAATAGCTGTTAACCCATGGGGAAATGTAATCGAAGAACTAGATTATGATGAAGATTTAAGAATTGTTAAAGTAGATTTAGATGAAATAGAAAAAATTAGAGAAGAAATTCCAGTTTTAAAAAATAGACGAACTGATTTATACGAAATAAAAGAAAAATAAAAAATAAAAATTAGTTCATGTAATAATATACAATTTCATGAAAATTATAAAAAATAAGATAATGAATAAACAAATTCAACTATTACAAGTAAACTAAAATAAAAAATAAATTAGATAAAAAATAAGCAAATTCAATTATTTAAAATAAAATAAAATAAAATAAAATAGAATAAAAGAAAAATAAAAAATAAATCAGATAAAATTAAATCATTTTATCTAATCTCTTCTTGAACCAAGCTTCTTTTTCTGGTTTTTCTTTAGATAATGTCTCAATAGCTATTTTTAAAATTCTTACTTCATTATCATAATCATTTGTTTTGCGATATAAGGTTGCTAAACGTTTATAAGGAGCATCACTAGTACTGCCCTCTTTTACATGAACTTCATAAGCTTTAATAGCTGCTTCAATATCAGTTTTTTCCATTTCTTTAATAGTGCTCATTGGTTGCCCTTTAGAAATCTTTATTTTTCCACCTGACTTAATAATCTTTTCAGCTTTTTTAATAGCTTTATTACAGTACTTTTTAAAGTCCTTATCTTTTTCTCTACGCCTTGCATCTTTAATTATTTTAATAGATTCTTCACTAGCAATATCTCCCAGTGCAAAAATAGCTGCAGTTCTAACTCCACCATCTTCATCATTAATACATTCTGCAATAGCATCAATTTTATCTTTTGCTCTAAGTTCTCCAAGAGCTCTAACAGCTACTTTACGAACACCAAAGTCCTCATCTGATAATGCCTCAGCAAATGAATCAATAGCTTTTTCACTGCCAGTTTTTTGAAGTGCAACTGTTAAAAAACGTTTATTAGATCCGGATTCTTTATTGAATTCTTCAATTAATTTGTCTACTGCAGAATCACCAATATCACCAAGTATCTCTGCAGCTCCAAATCTTACTTGAGCATTATCATCTTTAGTAGCTTCAATTAAAGGTTCAACAATCCTCTCATCATTTACTCTTTCTAAACTTTTAATAGCTAATTTCCTATTAGATGCATCTTCATCTTTCAATGCTTCAACAGCTTCTTCAATTGATAATTTTTCAACCATACTAAATCCTCATTAAATAAAATATAAAAATCCAAATAATCCTAAATTTTTATTAAAAAAATTAAATTTTTATTAAACTCTAAATTTAAAGCTATTAATATAATCTTTAATTTAATAATATTTAAGTTAAAACTAATATTTAAATTAATTTGAATAAAATAAAACTAAACTATAAAATAAATAAATTACATAAATAATTAAGTAAAACAATTGTAAAATATAAAAATAAAATCACCAAATAATCTAGAAATTTGATATTATGATAAAAAAACAAACTAAAAGTTATTCAAAAAAGGAAATTTACAAAAATCTCCACCCCTTTGTTAAAGAATGGTTTGAGAATAACTTTGATGACTTTACACCTGCACAAAAACAAGCTATTCTAGAAATACAAAAAGGAAATAATATACTTGTTTCATCACCCACAGGCTCTGGTAAGACTCTGACAGCATTTTTATCAATTATAAACGAATTAACAGCTTTAGCAGATAGAGGAGAACTTGAAGATAAAGTATATTGTATCTACATATCTCCACTTAAGGCATTGGATAATGATATTGAAAGAAATCTAGATCAACCTCTTAGAGAAATAGAAAAAATAGCTAAAAAACCATTAGGTATTAGAAAAGCAGTTAGAACTGGAGATACAAGCCAGTATCAAAAAACAAAAATGCTAAAAAATCCACCCCATATCCTAATTACAACTCCTGAAACATTATCAATTTTACTTGTTGCTCCCAAGTTTAGAGAAAAGTTATCACATGTAAAATACTTAATAGTTGATGAAATCCACTCATTAGCTGAAAATAAAAGGGGAGTCCATTTAAGTTTATCTTTAGAACGATTGCAGCATTTAATTGGAGGATATGTTAGAATAGGATTATCTGCTACCGTTAGTCCTCTTGAAGAGGTGGCGAGGTTTCTTGTAGGCTATGAATATGGGATTGAAAGAGATTGTACTCTTGTTGATATAAATTATTTAAAAGAATTAGATATTGAAGTTATATCTCCAGTTGATGATATTGTAATAGCTGATGATGAGGATACAAGAATGGCTACTTATGCATTAATTGATGATTTGGTAATGGAACATAAAACAAGCTTAATATTTACAAATACACGTAGTGCAACTGAGCAATATGTTTATAATCTAAAAAAACTTTATGGAGAGCATTTTAACAACACAAATATTATGGCTCACCATTCATCTTTATCAAAAGAATCTAGGTTAGAAACAGAACAAAAATTAAAAAATGGCCAGTTAAAGGCTGTTGTATCATCTACTTCACTTGAGCTAGGTATAGATATCGGTTATATTGACCTTGTTATTTTGATTAATTCCCCTAAATCTGTTTCAAGAGCCTTACAGAGAATTGGTAGAAGCGGACATAGGTTACATGAAAAATCAAAAGGCAGGATAATCGTTACTGATAGAGATGAACTTGTTGAATGTTCAGTACTGCTTAAAAACGCAAAAGAAGGTAAAATTGACAATATAAGAATACCTAAAGACTGTTTAGATGTACTATCACAGCATATCTATGGAATGGGAATTGAAAATCCATGGGATATTGATTATGCCTATGATGTAATTAGAAAAAGTTATTGCTATAAAGACTTAAGTAGAGATGACTACGAAGATGTATTAAGCTATTTAGCAGGAGAATATGCGGAACTTGAAGAACGTTATGTTTATGCTAAAATCTGGATTGATTATAAAGAAAATACATTTGGAAAAAGAGGCAAGTTAGCAAGAATGCTCTATTCAACAAATATTGGAACAATTCCTGACCATTCTGCAGTTATTGTAAAGTGTGATGGGGAAGTTATTGGTAAAGTTGAAGAAGAATTTATGGAAAAGCTGAAAAAAGGGGATAGTTTTGTTCTTGGTGGAAGAACCTATAAATTTAATTATGGAAAGGGAATGACAATAAATGTCTCACCAGCATCTGGACCTCCATCCATTCCATCCTGGTATTCAGAGCAATTGCCCCTTGCATTCGACCTTGCAGTTGATATTCAAAGGTTTAGGTATATCTTAGAAAGCAAATTCCAATATAGAAGATCAAAAGAGGAAATTATGGAATTTTTACATGAATACCTTTATATAGATGAATTTGCAGCAAATTCCATTTATGAATACTTTAATGAACAATTTTTATATGCTCAAATCCCCCATAAACAAAAGTTGCTTGTTGAATATTATACAGGATTTGGAGGAAGAAAATTCGTTGTATTCCATAGTTTATTTGGAAGAAAAACAAATGATGCAATTGCAAGAGCTCTAGCTTATCTAGCAAGCGATAGAAATAAAAAAAATATAACGATTTCAATTACAGATAATGGTTTTTATTTAAGCTCTGATGGAAAAATAGGATCATTAGAAGCATTGAAAAGATTAAATCCAACTAACTTTGAGAAGATTTTAATTAAGTCACTTGATAAAACAGAAACTTTAGCAAGTAGATTCAGGCATTGTGCCGGAAGGTCCCTTATGACTTTAAGAAGATACAAAGGTCATGAAAAGTCTGTAGGTCGCCAACAAGTCAGAGGTAAAATATTACTTAAATACATTCAAGAAATGGATGATAGTTTCCCAATACTTAAAGAATCTAGAAGAGAAGCTACAGAAGATTATATGGATATTGAAAATGCTAAAAGAGTTATCTCATGGATCCATAGTGGAGAAATGGAGATAAAAACCATAAATACAATAATTCCAAGTCCTTTTGCATTTAATCTCGTATCACAAGGATATCTTGAAGTTTTAAAACAAAACGATAAAAGAGAATTCACTAAAAGAATGCACAGGGCAGTTATAGAAAAAATAAAGGAGCAAATGGAAAATGATTATTATTAAAAAAACTCTTTAAATCAGGCACTAGTGAAAACAGTTATTAATAAAAAATTCTTTAAATCAGGCACTAGTGAAAACAGTTATTATCAGATTAAAAAATGAAAAATAAGTTTTAAAAGTTAAAAAAGATTATAAAGTATTTAAAATAAATTAAAAATATCTATAGTTTAATATAGTGAATTTTAAAAAAAGAAAAAGTTTTAAATACTATAAAAATATATCTTTATTTCCTTAGTAATAAAAAATATTAAGGAGGGTAATAAATGTATTTTGAATTTTGGATAATATTAGCAATTATATTGTTAATTGGAGAATTATTAACTGGAGGATTCTATTTATTATCAATAGGAATAGGATCAATAGTTGCTGCAATATTAAATTATCTTCAATTTAGCATAACAGTCCAAATTATCGCATTTATTTTAATCACATTAATTTTTATCTTAATCTCAAGGCCATTATACAAAGAATTAAATAAAAATACTATTGATAAAAAATCAAATACAGAAAGATTAGTTGGATTAAAAGCTAAAGTAACAGAAGATATTGATTCACATAAAATTGGAACTATTATTGTAAATGGAGAAGTTTGGAAAGCTATATCCGATGAAAAAATATCTAAAGAAGAAGTTGAAATTCTAGAAATAGAGGGGGTTAAGTTAAAAGTTAAAAAGTCAAATAATTAAATAAAATCAATAAAAATCTAAAAAGCAGAACAATAAAATAAAAATATCCAATAAAACTAAATTTAATAGAAATACTATTAAATAAGATGATTAAATAGTTAAATCCATTTAGAAGGTGAAAAAATGAACATTATTTTATTAATTTTAATCATAATAATCCTTATAATAATTGCATTAAAAACCTTGCAAATATTAAGACCTTATGAAAAAGGGGTTGTAGAAAGGTTAGGAAAATATAATAGAACTGTTGAAAGTGGTTTAAACATAATTATTCCATTTATAGAAACTTTAAGAAAAGTAGATTTAAGGGAACAGGTAGTTGATGTTCCTCCTCAAGAAGTAATTACAAAAGACAATACCGTTGTAATTGTGGATTGTGTAATCTTTTATGAAGTTATAGATGCATTTAATGCTGTTTATAATGTTGTAAACTTCTATCAAGCAATCACTAAACTTGCTCAAACCAATTTAAGAAATATAATTGGTGATTTAGAATTAGACCAAACTTTAACTTCAAGAGAAATGATCAATGCAGAATTACGTGAAGTTCTTGATGTAGCAACAGATAAATGGGGAACAAAAGTAGTTAGAGTAGAAATTCAAAGAATTGAACCTCCAAAGGATATTGTTGAAGCAATGAGTAAACAAATGAAAGCTGAAAGATTTAAAAGAGCTACCATTTTAGAATCTGAAGGTTATAAAGAATCTAAAATTAAAAAAGCTGAGGGAGATAAACAGTCTACAATTCTTGCAGCAGAAGCAGAAGCAGAAGCCATTAAACAAGTTGCAAATGCAGATAAATATAAAGAAATAGCTGTTGCTGAAGGTAAAGCAAAGGCTACTGAAATAACTTATAATGCAATCCATACTGGAAATCCAACTAATGATTTAATTGCTATTAAATATTTAGAGGCTCTTGAAAAAGTAGCTGACGGAAATGCTACTAAGATATTCCTACCAACCGAAGTTTCTGGAATTTTAGGATCTGTTGGAGGAATTGCTGAGTTGTTTAAAGAAGACTCTAAAGGGGTTAGAATTTTAGAAGGCTCTAGTAAAGAAATGCAAATTGATGAATCTAATGAAAAAACTGAATAAATAATTTTAGGTGATATTATGGCTAAAATGAGTTCAGTTTTCTTAGGATTTTTATTAACATTAGTTGTTTATCTATTCTTCGGACGCTATGAATTCTATGGTCTTTTGATAGTTGGATTTATAGTAGGATATATTTCCCAAGAAGGAATAGTTGGAGGAATGTGGAATGCAGCACTTGCAGGAGCATTTGGAACAATAGTATCAGCAATTTTATTCATAATACTCATTACCATCAGTGGAACTGCTTTAATGGGCGTACTTGGAGGACTTAGTGGATTTACCATATCAGGAATTACAAGTTTATTTGCAGTTATTTATGAAATAATTAAATATATGATTGTTATGGGAATAACTGGTGCTGTAGGTGGAGCTTTAACTAAACAAAAAAACTAAAAATTTATTTTTTCCTATTTTTAGTTTTTTTAAATTATTTTATCAAAATATAATTCAAAATATTATTTAATTAAAAAATATTAAACTTTAAATTATATGAAAAATAAAAATTTAATAAGATAAAATTTAATAAAATAATTTTGAGATAAGAAATATAATTTTAAAGTTTTAGGTGATTTAATGGTAGATGCAGAGAAAGGAAAAAGAGCTAAAGTAACTAAGAATAAAAATACTAATTTACCATATATAGATTTAAAATCATTGATATTTGGTGCAGCAGCATATGCATTTTTCCCACTTATGGCATATCAACATAATATAGACATTTTAATGGCATTTGCAGCAATTGGACCTATTTATATAGGTTATAGTGCAAAAACCAAAGTTAAAGCCATCCTTTTAGGTATTGTTGGTGCAACACCATTGCTTTATTTAGCATTTGGAGGGCTTTTAGGCCCTTATGGAGCATCAGAAATGGGGGATTTAATCATCACAATCACCATACTCAGTCTTGGTGGAATAATGGCATTCTTTGGATCTTACCTCTATAAAGATAGAGCAAAAACTAAAGAAGAATACGAAGAGGCAAGTAATGTTAAAGGAACTAAAAATATTCCTATAAACAAAGCAAAAAGGAAAAAATTCGAAGACAGCGGCAGTGTTAAAACTAATATCCGCAACCTTTTCTTACCAAGTAGAAAAAAGAAATAGAACAAATAAAACAAATTTTAATTAGAATTCAAAGGAATTCTAATACTTTTCTCTTTTTTAAGATCTTTAATTAAATTTATTAAACTATTAGAACTATTTTTAAATAAATAATTAGTTTCAACAATACCAAACTAATCCCAATACAATTAATAAAAAAAGTATAAAAACTAAAAAAAATTAAAAGAAAAGAAATAATAAAAGTATAAAAACTAAAAAAATTAAAAGAAAAGAAATAATAAAAGTATAAAAACTAAAAAAATTAAAAGAGAAGAAATAATAAAAGTATAAAAACTAAAAAAATTAAAAGAGAAGAAATATTAAATTTATGTAATAATCTTTTCAAATCCACCATTTTCTAATGCCATTTTAATTTCACGTGCAACTCTTCTTCCCATACTCATACCTTCACCATATTTAAGGTAGCTGTAAGAAGAACCTTCCATGAAAGTGTTAGTACCGCCATCAGTTCTTGCACTTGTTTCAAATACAACAACTTCAAGGTTATCATTTACAAGAGTTTGGATACAGAATGGACCATTTAAACCTGGTTTTACAAGTTCTGCAGCACTTTTAACTAATTTATCACCAATTTCAAATGCCTGTGGAAGTAATGATTCCCTCATAACAACTGGATGGTTACCAGTTACAACATAAGATGGACTAATATCAATAGATAATTGGTCTTTAGCAGGCATTCTTACAAATCCATCAATACTAGATTCATACCTACTATCCATACCCATAAGTTCCACTTCATCATTTAATGCAGAGTAGAAGTAGTGGATACAGTAATTACAACCAGATACATATTCTTCTATGTGAGCTTGTGCTACATCTTCATCTTCAATCCATCCACGTTCTTTCATTGCATCAATTTTATCATTAAATTCTTCAGGAGATGAAGCTACAAAGTATCCTCTTCCACCTCTTGCTCCAGGGAATTTAACCATTACAGCACGGTCAATTTTTGATGGATCATCATATTTCACGGGGATTCTAATTTTACCATTTACAAGTAATTGTCTTTCTAAGTCTCTTTCAGCTTCCCATCTTAAGATGTCTCTGTTACCAAACATAGGAACATTGAATTTATCTTCAACATTATCCAAACCTGCATATGCAACAAAAGACCCATGAGGAATAACAATTGCATTCATGTCTCTTAGCTTTTGCTGAACATCTTCATTTACAATATCTTTAAATTCATCAACCATAATGAATTCATCTGCAACTTTAAAACGTTCATAAGGTATTTCTCTACCTTTTTCACAGACAATAGCAGTTCTAAATCCTTCTTTTTTAGCACCATTAAGAATATGTAAAGAAGTGTGGCTACCTAAGGTAGCAATAGTAATATTTTCTTTATCATACCCTTCTAAAATCTCCAATATTTTATTTTTACTAACTTTTCCCATTTTTAATCTCCTGAATGAAATAATTTGTCAAAACAAAATCATAAAACTAAAAATAATGTTGAAACAAAATCATAAAACTAAAAATAATTTTATCAATAAATATATTATATTCTTATAAACTTATAAAGTTTTATTATTAACTTTCATATATAGCATATTAAAAACAAAAAATATATTTTCAAATTATGAAAAATGAGGCTTTTTTAAAAATCTAAAAAATTTTTTTAAAAAAAAAAACCAGAAAAATAATGGGCTTTTTTAAAAATCTAAAAATAAATTTTTTAAAAAAAACCAGAAAAATAAGAAAATTGATTAATTTTCTAATAAACTATATAGTTCATATAAAACAGAAATATTATTGTTATATTAAAAGTGATAAATAATATTAAAAAATTTAAAAAAAATTAATTTATTAAAAACAACGTGAAAATATGTTAATTGGATTAATATCAGATACCCATATTCCAGATAGAAGAGTCAAGCTTCCCCAAAAAGTTTTAGAAACTTTTAAAGATGTAGATTTAATTCTTCATGCAGGAGATATAACAAGTAAAAGTGTTATTGATGAATTAGAATCTATAGCTCCAGTAGTTGCAGTTGAAGGAAATATGGATAGGGTTGTTGGTGAGATGGATTTACCTGCCTCTAAGATTATTGAGGTAGAAGGGCATAAAATTGGGATTATTCATGGAGAAGTTTATCCAAGGGGAGATACACAAAATTTATATTACTCTGCATTAGAATTAGGAGTAGACATTCTCGTAAGTGGACATTCACATATAGCACAACTTGAAAAGATTAAAGATGTTATTTTAGTAAATCCAGGAAGCCCGACAAATCCACGATTATCTGATCCATCTGTTGCATTAATGGAAATAAATGGTGATGATATTAGTATAGAATTTGTTCAAACTGGAAGGCCAGTTTGTTCTGCATTAAATTTCTCGAAAAAAGCTAAAAAAGATAATTAAAGTGAATGAAAAAGACAATTAATTAAATTTAAATCTAATTATTTAAATAATAAGTCATTTAAACAAATTTTTGGAGGGTTAAAATGGGAAGTAAATGGCAGGTAGAAAAGAAAAAGGATCCCTATTATAAAAGAGCTAAAAGTGAAGAATATCGTTCAAGAGCATCATATAAACTTAAACAACTTGATAAAAAATATAAAATCATTAAAGAAGGAGATACTGTACTAGATTTAGGTGCTGCTCCAGGCGGATGGTCTCAAGTTGCTTTAGAAAAAGTAGGTGAAGAGGGAATAGTTGTAGGGGTAGATTTAAACAGAATCAAGCCCTTCCATGAAGCTAACTATTATGGTATTAGAGGAGACTTTACAAAAGAAATTGTTCAAGAGAAAATTATGGAATTAACTAATGGTAAGGTTAAAGTTTTAATCTCAGATGCTGCACCTTCATTAACTGGAGTTAAAGACTTGGACCAGTTAAGATCTGTTGATCTTGTTGAAACCGTCTTTAAAATTGCAGATAATCTTCTTGAAACTGAAGGAAATTTAGTAATTAAAGCCTTTCAAGGGTCTGAATACAAAAATCTTTTAGATAGTATAAAATATGATTTTAGAAAAGTAAAATCTACTAAACCACCATCATCAAGACAAAAAAGTAAAGAAATGTATATTGTAGGTTTAGGTTATAGGAAAGGTCCAAAAAAGAAAAAATAGTTAATTTTTAAAAAAATTAATATATAAAACTGATTCAAAACTGTATAATAAATAAAATTGATTTAAAAAAGCAATAAGTAGAAAAATAATGTATAAAAATAAAAAAAGTAAGTTAAATAAAAAGTATTATTTAACTGATAAACTGTTATAAGCTTCTTGAGCTATTTTTAAATCTTCTCTTGCTTGTTTTAATCTTTTATCAACTTCCTTAGCAGGTTTTCCCATCGATAATGCACTATCTACATCACTTAAATCATTTTGAAACCTTATAAGTTCTACTTGGGCATTGACAAATTCTCTTTCTAAAGTAATATTGTCCATAGCATAAATTTTATTACCTGTATTATTAAATTGAGCTTCTAAATTAGAATAATTAGATTTTAATTCAGCTAATTGATCATATTGAGTACCGGAAGATATTCCTCCAGTTAAATTAGAAGAAACTAAGCTAAAACCAACATAAGCAACTGCAGCAACAGTAGCGACAATCATTATAACTCCTAAAACAGAAATTAACATAGAAGTTGATTTAAATAGATTCAATCTTGATTTTCTCATAAATTCACCATAACATTATTTAAAAAAATAAACTCTAGTTATTACTTTTAAAATTACATATATTTAAAATTTTCAATTAAATAGTAAAAAATAAATTAAATATAAAAAAATAAGCAATTTAAAAAATTTATTGAATTGAAAAATCATAACAATATAAAAACAATTTTTCAAAAGGATTATATTGAGAAATTCAAAAATTAATTAAACTTTTATAATATTAGATTACAAAATATAATACAATGAATTCCACTAACAAAACAAAAACATCACTTGCTAAATTTGAAGAATTCTTCTCAACAATTTACAAAGATGATGTATTTGAAATTCTAGAAAAATATCCTGATGAAAGGTCGCTTAAAGTCAATTATGAAGACTTAGAGATGTTTGATCCTGATTTGGCAGATTTATTAATCGAAAAACCAGATGAGGTTATTGCAGCTTCACAAAAGGCTATTAAAAACATTGACCCATTAATGAAAGATGCTGAATTAAACATCAGATTTGAAAATCTCACAAACAATGTCCCATTAAGTGATTTATTAAGTAAATACATAGGTAACTTTGTATCTGCTGATGGAATTGTGAGAAAAACTGATGAGATTCGCCCAAGGATTGAAACTGGAGTATTTGAATGTAGAGGTTGTATGAGATTACATGAAGTAGAACAAACCTCTGGAAATCATATTATGGAACCTTCACTATGTAGTGAATGTGGAGGAAGGTCTTTTAGATTACTTCAAGAGGAATCTAAATATATTGATACACAAAGTGCAAGAATGCAAGAACCTTTAGAAAATTTATCTGGAGGAACTGAACCAAAACAAATGCTTATGGTTTTAGAAGATGATTTAGTAGATGAATTAAATCCTGGTGATAAGGTTAGAATCACAGGAACATTAAAAACATTTAGAGAAGAAAGAAGTGGAAAATTCAAAAATTACATCTATGTAAATCACATTGAAGCTCTTGAACAAGAATTTGAAGAATTGCAGCTTAGTGAAGAAGATGAGGCAAAAATCTTAGAATTATCTAAAGACCCTCATATACACGATAAAATTATCAATTCAACTGCACCATCAATTAAAGGTTATAGGGAAGTAAAGGAAGCTATTGCACTACAACTTTTCGGAGGAGCAGTTAAGGAACTAGAAGATCAAACTCGTTTAAGAGGAGATATTCATATCCTAATTGTTGGAGACCCAGGTATTGGTAAATCCCAAATACTTAAATATGTTTCTAAATTAGCTCCAAGAAGTGTTTACACCAGTGGTAAAGGTACATCTGGTGCAGGTTTAACTGCAGCGGCAGTTAGGGATGAACTTGGAGGTTGGTCTCTTGAAGCAGGTGCATTAGTACTTGGGGACCAAGGTAATGTATGTGTTGATGAATTGGATAAAATGCGCTCAGAAGATAGATCTGCACTTCACGAAGCTTTAGAACAGCAAACTGTAAGTATTGCTAAAGCTGGAATTATGGCAACATTAAATACCAGATGTTCTGTTCTTGCAGCAGCAAACCCTAAATTTGGTAGATTTGACAGATATAAAACTGTAGCAGACCAAATTGACTTACCTTCACCTATACTTTCTCGTTTTGATTTAACATTTGTAATTGAAGATAGGCCAAATGTAGAAAAAGATAGGGCTTTAGCTCAGCATATTCTTAGAATACACCAATCTTCAAATGTAGATTATGAAATAGAACCAGAATTACTTAGAAAATATATTGCTTATGCACGTAAGAATATTAATCCTGTTCTAACTGATGAAGCTACTAAGGTTTTAGAAGAGTTTTATGTTTCTGTAAGAAGTGGTGGAGTAGAAGAAGATACCCCTGTACCAATTACAGCAAGACAATTAGAAGCAATTATTCGTTTAGCTGAAGCTAGTGCAAAGCTTCAATTAAAAGATAAAGTAGAAGCTTCTGATGCACATAGAGCTATTACTTTACAAAGAAAATGTTTAGAAAAAGTTGGATTAGATCCAGAAACCGGTAAAATAGACATCGATAAAGTAGAAGGAAGAACTCCAACATCAGACAGAGATAGAATTAATAAAGTTATGTTAGAAATCGGAGCATTAGAAGAAGAATTTGATAAAGTTCCGATTAATGTTTTAAAAGAACACCTTGCTGAAAACTATGATATGAGTGAAGAGAAAGTTGATTCTATTTTAAAGCAACTTAAAAGCAAAGGACTTATATACGAGCCACGTAATGGCCTTGTAAAAAGACTTGAAAATTAATTAAATCAAATAAATTTTAGTTTGATTAATTTCAAGCATTCCTTTTTATTTTTAAAATACTTTAAAGGACTTTAGTTTATTTTTTAGTTTAATATTGATAAATACATTAAATTTTTTTTAGTTTACTAATCCTATTAATAAATACATTAAGTTTTTTAGTTTGCTAATTATATTTTTTAGTTTGCGGATTATATTAATAAATACATTAATAAATGATAAAAAATATAATTTATATTAATATAATTCAAATACTATTTTTTAACAAAAACTATTCATAAATTTTATTTGATTATACATTATTACAAATTAATTTTATTACTCCAAGAGGTGAAAAAATGGAAGATTATGAAAATTTATTAAACAGAGCTATCGATCAATTACCACCTGAGGTATTTGAGACAAAAAGATTTGAACCTGTAAAGGCATACTCTGTTATTCAAGGAAACAGAACATTTATTCAAAATTTCAAAGATGTAGCAGACTCCTTAAATAGAGACCCTCAACATGTATTAAAATACTTATTAAGAGAATTAGGTACTGCAGGTAACTTAGAAGGAGTAAGAGCAATTTTACAAGGTAAATTTAATCATTTTTTAATCAATGAAAGAATTGATGAATATATCGAAAAATATGTTATCTGTCAGGAATGTAACAGACCGGATACTAGTATCATAAGAGAAGATAGAATATTTATCTTAAAATGTGCAGCATGCGGTGCAAAAGCTCCCCTTAAACCATTATAATCTCTCTTTTCTTTATTTTTTTAAATTTTTTAAAATTCTTGCTTTCAAGTATATATTACTATAAATATTTTTTTATTTTAACTTAGAGTGTTTTAAATGTTTTGTCCAGAATGTGGTGCAACAGATGTTGAAATGATAGATGGAATCTGCAAAAACTGTTTTTTAAAAAAATTTCAACTTATAGAAATCCCAGAAAATATCACTGTAACTATCTGTAAACACTGTAATGCTAAATTAGAAGAGGGAAAATGGAAAGATGAATACCTCATAGAAGACGAAATCATCTATAGAGCATTAGAGCGAAATATAACTATTGCTGATTTAGCAGAAAATGAAGAGATTGAACTTGAAATTGAGCAAATGAGAGGAACAATTGCAGAATGTTATGTTGAAGCAGTTGCAAGTGTTTTAGGTGAAGATGTTATTGAAACACACAGCCCAAATGTAAAAATTAATTATTCCGTTTGTCCTGATTGTAGCAAAAGAAATGCAGGATACTACGAAGCAGTAATTCAATTACGTGCAGATGATAGGGAACTTAAAGAAGAAGAAATTGAAAAGTCAGAGGAAATAATTCATAGAACCCTTGAAAAACAATTTAAAAAAGATAAATTAGCTTATATTCCACAAGTTTCTAAACTTAAAGAAGGAAATGATTATTATATCGGTTCATTAAAATCTTCTAAAAAAATTGTAGAACATCTTAAAGGGGAATTTGGAGGAACTACTAAAGAATCTCCAAGACTCATTAGTGAAGATAAATCAACCGGAAAAGGATTATATAGAATCTGGATATCTATAAGACTTCCTAAATTCTTAAAGGGAGATTTTGTAAAATATAATGAAAAGATATATCAAATTAATGATATCGATGGAAATAGAATACAAGTTATTAATTTAGATACTGGAGATGAAATAGCTTTAAAATGGAGAGAATATGATTCTATTGAAAAAATGGAAGATTTAAACGGCCTTCAAAAGGCCATTATTACAGCTAAATCTCCAAAGTCCATTCAAATTCTTGATCCCGATGATTATAGCCCAATAGATTTAGAAATGAATAAAAAACTAGAAAACTATAATATTGGTGAAGAAATCGATGTAATAAAAATTGAAGGTAAAATTTTTATTGTTTAAAATATTTTAAATAGTTAAAAAATATTTAAAATAGGCCTAAAATATTTTAAATAGTTAAAAAATATTAAAAATAAGGCTAAAATATTTAAAATATGACTAAAATATTTTCAAATGCTAATTAGAAAAATATAATAAGAAACTATCATAATTTTAAAATCATCAAAATTAATTACAAAAGTAAAAGTGCGATTATTAAAAATCATCAAAATTAATTACAAAAGTAAAAGTGTGATTATATGAACATAGAAGAAAAAATTGAATTAATTCAAGAAGGAACTTTAGAAATCATTGATATAGATGAATTAAAAGAAAAGCTCAATAAAGAAAATCCTATAGCTTATACTGGATATGAACCTTCTGGAAAAATTCATTTAGGTCATGCAGTAACAATAATGAAACTTAAACAATTACAGAATTTAGGATTTAAAATCAAAATTTTACTTGCAGATTATCATGCTTTCTTAAATGGAAAAGGAACTGTAGAAGAAATAGCTGAAACTGCTAAATACAATAAAAAGTGCTTCCAAGGATTAGGATTAGCTGAAGACACCGAATATATTCTAGGTTCCTCTTTTCAAACTGGAAGTGATTACACTAATGATGTTTACCAATTAGCTACATTGACTACCTTAAAAAGAGCAAAAAGAAGTATGGATCAAGTTAGTAGACATGATGATAACCCAAAAGTAGCTAGTGTAGTTTACCCACTTATGCAAACTGTAGATATGTCTGCCTTAGAGGTTGATGTTGCTTTAGGTGGTATGGAGCAGAGAAAAATACAAATGTTAGCAAGAGAAAACTTGCCAAGAATAGGAAAAGAATCACCTGTTTGTATTCACACTCCTTTAATTCATGGACTTGATGGTGATGAAAAAATGTCCTCTAGTAAAGGAAATTACATCGCTGTTGATGATGATGAAAAAACTATTAAAGAAAAAATTAGAAAAAGCTACTGTCCACAAGGAGAGCTAGAAGGAAATCCTATTTTAGAAATTGCAGATTATTTCGTTTTCACACAACAAGATACTTTAGTTATAGAAAGACCTGAAAAATTTGGTGGAAACTTAGAATTAACTAAAGATGAATTATACGAAATCTATGGTGAAGGTAACTTACATCCAATGGATTTGAAAAATGCAATAACTAAATTCTTAATTGAATTCTTAAAACCAGTAAGAGACTTTATGAATTCAGACCAATAAAAACAATTGTAATATAATAGCCAATAATGTTATAATAATATCATAACAATATCGTGACAAATATTATAGTAATAATATAAAATTAATGAGAATTATTTAATTTTAAAATAAATATTAAAAAGAGGGATAGAATGGAAGAAGAACAGGTATATGAAATGAAACTTAGCAATGGAATTGGAGAACAAATGCTTGCTCATGTTTTTGAAAAGTTTGATGTTGAACTTAAGCAAACTGAATATGGGCCTAAACTTCAAGGAACAAAGGAAGAACTTGAAAAAGTACAAGAATACATCGTTCAAGTAATGAAAGAAAGATTAGATGAACTAGATAGATAATTATTATTAACTATCTTTTTATTTTAATTATTCTTTAAATTCTTTCTATTTTTCTAAAAAAATATCTAAATACTTTTCTATTTCAATACTATGAAATACAGTCTTTACAGATATCAAATAATGGAGCTACTGTTTTTTTAATATCGGAAGATACCTTATTTGGACCATTATTTGCATCAATTATTTTAAAATTTTCATTAGATCTTGCTAAGTCTAAGTAATTCTGTTTTACTCCAGTTAAAAACTCTTCATTTTCAAATTCATCAGTTCCTTCACATCTTTCAACAGATTTTTTAACATCTAAATCTAAAAGCAGGACTAAATCTGGAATTTTAGCATATTTATTTATCTCTTTAATCCAATTTTGTGGCTTTTGATAAACTAAACTTGAATAAAAAGATCTATCACTAATAACAACCCTATTTTCACTTTCTAATTTTTCAATTTTATCCATCAAGATTAACCTATCTGCAGCAAATAAAAGTCCTAATGTTTTTTGCATAGTGTCAGTTGTAGCATCAGAACGAGTTAAGAGTTTACGAATAAGTTTCCCTACTTCTAAGTCAGTTGGCTCAACAATTGTTTCAACATTTAAACCATTACTCTCTAACCATTCTTTTAAGAGATTAATTTGAGTTGATTTTCCAGCACCATCTATTCCTTCTAATACAATATACATAAATAAAAATTTATTTTTAAAATATATAATTTTATGTAATTTTAAGAATTTTTAAAAAGTTTTCATAAACCCTTATAAAGAACAATATAACAATTCCATATAATATTAAAAATATGTATATAATAAAATTAACATAATTATTGATAGTTAAATTATTAAATTAAAATATTTAAAAATAAAAAATTTAAAAATAAAAAACAAAATATTTAAGAATAAAACAAATTTATCATAAAAATACAGTTAAAATTATAGGAGATTAATTAATGACATTAGCTGAATTATTAGCACCTGCTGGAGACTATGACATACTAGTTACAGCAGTGAATGCTGGAGCAGATGCTGTTTATATATCTGGAGAAAGATTTGGAGCAAGAGCATTTGCTAAAAACTTTTCTCTTGAAGAAATAGAAAAAAGTGTAGAGTATGCTCATTTAAATGGAGTGAAAATACATGTAACTGTAAACACTTTAATAAACAACTTTGAAGTTGTAGACATTGTAAAATACTTATTTAATTTATATAAAATAGGTGTTGATGCAGTTATTGTACAGGATTTAGGAATAATTGAATTAATTAAAAGCCTTATACCTAAACTTGAAGTTCATGCCTCTACACAAATGACATTAAGTGATTATGATTGTATTTTATGGGCTGTTGAAAATGGAATCTCTAGAATAGTTTTCCCACGTGAGCTAAGTGTGGATAAAATCTCTGAAATCTCTTCAAAATTAAAAGAATCCAATATAAATATAGAATTTGAAGTATTTGGACATGGTGCTCTTTGTTACTCCTTTAGTGGAAATTGTTATATATCATCATATAACAGCGGACGTAGCGGAAACAGAGGAGCATGTGCACAGCCTTGTCGTAAGCAATACAAATTAAAATATAAAAACTACAATGTAGGGAATGGATTTTTATTATCAACTCATGATCTAGCAGTTAATAAAGGTCTGGACAAAATAGAAAAGGCAGGAGTCTTTTCACTTAAATTAGAAGGGCGTATGAAATCTGCAGATTATGTAGGAACTATTGTAAATGCATATAGACATTTAATTGATGGTGATGAAGGAGATTATGAAAAAGATTTGAGTCTTGTATTTAATAGGCAATTTACAGATGGTTATATTCTCAATCAAAAGCCTGGACAAGTTTTAGGTAGGGAAAGTTCTGGGCATGAAGGAGTATATATTGGAAAAATCATAGAGCAAGAAGGAGATTTGATAACCATCTCTAAAGAAAATGAGGAATTTTCAATAAACCTCGACATTGGAGATGGAATTGGATTTAAATACAAAGATAAAATAAAGGGAATTTATATTGATAATATTAAAGAGCAAACTGATAAATACATAAAGCTTGAAACAACAAGAAATGTTCGAAAAGGAGATAAAGTACTTTTAAGTTATTCAAAATCTACCCATGACAACCTTAAAAAGTTCCACAAGGAAACAATTAAGCAAAACATCCCATTGTCATTAGATATTAAATGGAGAGATGATTTAAGATTAAATATTGATGCTAAATTTAAGATTGTAGAGAAAGGAATAAATAATGAAAATAAGGAAGAGGAATTTAGTTTTAGCTATATTTCAGATGCAAAATTTGAAAAAGCCCAAAAAAGACCTGTAAGTGAAGAAGATATTAAAAAACAAATGTTAAAAACAGGTTCAACATCATTTTATATCGATAGTTTAACTATAAATAATATGCCAGAGAATAGCTTTATCCCTATTGGAAAGCTTAATAAAATAAGACGTGATGTTCTTGATAAGGCTAGAAAATTATTATTAAATCATTATAAACCAAAGAAAAAAGAAATCATAGCTACAAGCAAAGTAGTAAATCAATTTATAAAGGAATATGAATCTTTTAATGAAATTCCAATTAGAAAGGAAAAATTAAATCTTTCAATATTTGCAGATAATTTAGAACTTTTAAAAATAAGCTCTGAATTGCCAATTCATAAATACTTCTTTGACCCATCTTTTTCATTTAATAGTCAGGAAGCATATTTCAACAATGTAAAAAATCTCTTAAAAGAGACCTATTCCATTGTTTATAAAAGAAAAGAAAAGGCAGAAGAGAGGCTAGTTTGGGTTTTATCCTCATTTATTAGTGATGAAGAAATAGAAAAAGCCAGTAAAATCGTTAATGAATTAGAAAAAGAAGGATTTAAAATACCAATAATGTATGACACCCCAGGAATAGCTAAAAGCTTTAAAAACAAAGTTTATGGAAATCATAATTTAAATGTTTGGAATAGCTATAATGTTAAAAACTTATCTAAATCCGGATTTAAAAGTTTAATTTTATCTTCTGAATTATCCCATAAAGAGATAAAGGAACTGGTTTCTAAATATCAATTTATTAAAAATATCAACAATGAAAATAATCAAGAGGAAATTGATTTAAATATAATCATACAAGGAAACCTAGAGGTTATGACTAGTAAAGACGATTTCTCAAATCTTAATGATGGAAAGGACTTTATAATTAATGATTCATCGGATTATGCAATATTAGAAGATAAAAAACGTAAAAAATTTAAATATAAAGTGGTATTTGATTATAACAAACATAGCCATTTTATTAATAAGGATTGTTTATGCTTAATAGATGAGGTAGAATTAATTAAAGATAGTGGAGTGAACTCTGTAATAATCGATTGTAGATTCTCCAGTCCACAATACAGCTCTACAATCATCTCACTTTATTCACAAGCATTAAAAGAAGATAATACTTATGATTTAAACTTATTAAAAGAACAGATAGAAAATATAAGCTTATCAAGATTAAATAAGGGAAACTTCATCAATGGAAGAATCCATGAAAAAGCATTTAAAAAACATTGAATAAAAAATCATTTGAAATTACTTGAGGAGAAAGAATGAAATTACCTGAATTACTTGCACCTGTAGGATCTCTCGAGCATTTAAAAACAGCTATACTGTCTGGTGCAAATTCCATTTATTTATCTGGTGAAAACTTTGGAGCAAGAAGACATGCTGAAAACTTCTCAGTCCCTGAGATAAGAGAAGCGGTAAAATATGCTCATTTACATAATGTAAAAGTTTACCTTACAGTAAATACCCTAATTAAAGAAGGAGAACTAGAGAAAATCACCAGCTATCTTCTTGAACTATATGAAATAGGGGTTGATGCAGTACTTATCCAAGACATTGGCCTTATAAAAATTATTAAAGAAAACATTCCCAAACTTAGAATTCATGCATCTACACAGATGAATATTCATAATATTGAAGCTATAAAATGGGCATCAAAGCAAGGTATAAAAAGAGTTGTTCTCCCTAGAGAAACAAAATTAAATGAACTTAAAGAAATCATTGACTATGCACACTTATTAAATATAGAAATAGAGATATTTGCACATGGAGCTCTCTGTTATAGCTATTCAGGACATTGCTTGTTATCTTCCCTACAAGGTGGAAGAAGTGGAAATAGAGGAACTTGTGCTCAGCCATGCAGAGAAAGATATGAATTAAATATTAATAAATCTAAGAAAATAAAGCCAAAAACAGAGGGAGATTATCTCCTATCACCAAAAGACCTATCATTATACGAACATCTTGATGAAATAGTTAATTTAGAAATAGATAGTATAAAAATTGAAGGTAGAATGAGAAGTAATGACTATGTGGCAACTGTAGTTAAAAACTATAGAAAAAGACTTAATAGGCTAAGATATGATAAGAGGTCCCAAAAAATAAACAGAAGCATAAAGGAATTGGAAAGAAAAAGTAAAGGTAAAAAAGGAAGAAATAGTGATTTTAAAAAGATTAGGGATAAAGAAAATATTACTCATCTAAAAGAGGAACAAAAGCTAGAAAACTTAGAATCTCTTGAAGAGATAGATTTAGTTTTTAATAGAGAGTTTACAACAGGACACCTTATTCCTAAAAACAATCCCATGATTATGAATCGTAAAAAACCAGGCCATCAAGGATTATACATTGGAAAAATCCACAGATACAACCTAGAAACCGAAGAAATACATATCTTATTAAAAGATAATTTAATACACATTCCAGAAAAAGGAGATGGAATATTAATTGAAACTAATCCTAATTTAAAGGACAATCGAGAAAACATAAGAAAAACTAAGAAAACAAACAATGAAAAAACAAAAACAAAGCAAGATAAAAGAAGTAGGAGAAAAGAAAAAAGAATTAGAAATGAAATTAATCAAAATAATCAATCTAATGATGTTATTCAAAGATATGGATTTGACATATCTTCAAAACCTATTTTAAAAGATTCAAAGGATAAGCATTGGAGAAAAAGAGAAAAGGATAAAGATATTGAAGGGAAAGTATTAGTTATTAGAATAGTTAGAGAAAATAAGAGAATTGCATTTCCATTAACTAAAGGTTCAAAGGTCTATTTAACTAAGAAAAATTCCCTATTAAAAGAAGTTAAAGATCTTCAAAATAAAAAAGAAGAACACAATATTAAAAAGTCATTATTAGAGCTTTACTTTAGAATAGACAGTGCTAATTATCCCCATTTAAAAGGTAATTTAAAACTAGATAATGGTAAGGTGATTACCCTTAAGATTAAAGGTGAGAAAGCATGGGAGGAGGCAATTAAAAAACCAATATCTGATGAAACAATTAAAAGACAATTATTAAAAATTGGAGATTTACCTTATTATATTGAAAAAATTACAGTAAAGAATAATAAAAGATTGTTCTCTCCAATAAGTGAGATAAATGAACTTAGAAGAAATTTCTTTAATAAGCTTGAAGAGAAAATAATAGAAAGCTATAAGCCAAAAGATGAAGATTTAAAAATAGCTGAAGAGAATATAAAGAACCTAAATGAAAATTTAAGAAAAAAAATAGATTTAAAATCAAAAGTTAAGAGCAATTTAGAAAATATAGAAAATGATAAAAATAGTTACAATTTATCAGCATATATAAATAGCTTAGAAATATTAAAAGAATTAAATAAAGGGAATGAATCTATTTTTAATAGAATTTATTTAGAAATACCTGCAGATAAAGACTTTGAAGAAATCAGTCAGGGCTTTATAAACAATCCACTGGAAAACAATGAATTGAACATTAGTTATTCTGTTAATTTCTTAAAAGAAGCTATTGAAATATCACAAACCCAAGATTATAAATTAATTTGGAAGCTGCCAGATATTGCACATAAACAAACAAAGGAGTATATAATAAAAATTATAGGAATTCTTAGGAAAATGAATTTGGATATTGACATTATGACTAGTTTAATTGGATTAGACGATGCATTAAAAGATAAGTTCCATCTTGAACTTTATGGAAATTATCCATTAAATATATATAATATAGAGACTGTATTAGAGTTAAATAATTTTGAGCTTCTGTCTATATCTCCCGAGTTATATAAGAAAAATATTAAAGATTTAATGGAAAGTTACTACAAAGAACTATCTAAAAATAAGGATAATAAGGATAATAAGGATAACAATAGAGACAATAATGAGAACAATAGGACTAATAATGACAATAAACTTCCAGAATTAGAATTGTTGGTTCACGGAAATATAGAATCTATGATTACAAGAAAAGAACTTATTTCCAAAAAGCAATTAAAACTTATTAATAAATATACTAAAAAACAAAGAAAGGAAAATAATCATAATAAAGAAAATTCTATAAATCAGAATAACGATTATTATATTGATTCAAATGAATACTATCTGAAAAATAGAAAAGGACAATATTATCCTATAAAAACCAGTTTAAATGAAGATAATTTAATAATATTAAACTCTGAAGAATTTTGTTTATTTGATGAGATAAATTACTTAAAATCAGTGGGAATTTCTAACTTTTCAATAGATTTAAGATGGAAGCCATTAGAATACATTAAAGAAATTGGAAAAGTCTACAGAGACATTATTTATGATAAGGAAAATAATATGGAGGAATCCAGGAAAACAATTGATACTTATTGTCCTAATTTAACAAAAGCTAATTTTGAAAAGGGATTAAAATAACCGATGATAAATTTCTAAAATTATCAAAATAGTAAAAATTACTAAAATTGCCAAAATTATTAAAATAGTAAAAATCATTAAAATTACTAAAATTACTAAAATTATTAAAATAGTAAAAATTATTGAATAATTAAAAAAATATGAAATAAAAAAAAGTTTGGAAAATTAAATTAATATTCCTATTAACTTTAAATTGGTTTTTTTAAAAATCAAAAGATTTAAAAATCAATAGAAAAATAAAAGAAAATAGCTATAAAAATTAAATTTAAAAGCAACATATTATCATTTACCTAAAAGAGGTAATCTTATGGAAGGAGCAGAATTACAAAATATAAAAGGAATTGGAGATAAATTATCCCAAAAGATTATTAATGAATTAGGAGGAGAAGAGGAATTAAACAAAGTAATTAATAATCTTGACCTCGAAAGATTAATAAGAATCGATGGAATTAGTCAAAGAAAGGCTATTGAAATAATGAATCAATTAATCGGAAATCCTGCTCAAAAATTTCTAAAAAGTGAAAGAGCCATTCAACTATATGAAGAAATTATAGAAAAAATATTAATATACTCTAACACTTCCTACTCTAAAAATAGAATTTTACTTCTTGCTCCTATAAAAGATGAAGAAATTATAGAAGACCGCATAGATTTTGTAATGAATGCAAAAGAAAGAGTAAGTAAACTAGATTTAAATGAATTAAATAAATTAATGAAAAACCTCCATGAACCTAAAATAGCTAAGGCAAATCATGATGCAAGTAAAGCTATTTTAGTAGAGAGCTTAGAAGATATTGATTATTTAATGGACTTAGGTTTAAATAAATATTATAACATACTAACAGCTTCAGATTCACCATTCTTCCAAGAAGAATTAAGAGGATATGAATTAATATTTTATATTTATACAGAAGGATTCCTTGATTTAGGTGATATGTCTAATTTAATTATGATAAATAAAGATGCTCCTATTTATCAACTCCTACCTGAAGTAATTTTAGATTACTTTAGAATTAACAAAGATTTATTTGAAAGGGTTTCAAAAATAAAAGAAATTTTAGGTGAGGAGACTGTTTTAAAAGATATCAATCCAATACTTGAAGAACTTGAAAACTATAAAATAAAAGAAATAGATTTAGATGAAATTGTTAATAATGAGAAAATATATATAGACCAGGAGTTAAAAGAAAGGATTCAAAATGTTGACCTTGAAGGAGACGAAGTTCTTGACTTATTAAATAATGCCTTACCTGCAAAAATAGAAGAAATATTCAATGGAATTTTAAGTAAATCAAAAGAAACTATCAAGTTAGAAAGTGGTATTGATTTTGATCCATTCATAAGAAAGTATCCTATTGAAATAGATGATATGGAAATGGAAAGAGTGAAAATGGAAATCCTTTCTAAAAGCGCAAATAATTATTTTGATAAGAAGATCACAGCTGCAGAACAATTAGCCGCTATTAAAGAAGATGCTGAAAGAGAAGTGGAAGAAATAATTAAATTTGATTATGAATATGCTTTAGGTAGTTTTGCTTACCTTTATAACTTAAATAGGCCTAATTTTTCAAATGAGTATGAGCTTAACCAAGCATTGCACCTAGAATTATGTTTAAAAGAAAATAATACCATAGAAGAGATTCAAAGAATTGATTATAGATTAAATGAAAGTGAGAATATTGCATTATTAACTGGAGCGAATAGTGGAGGTAAAACTACTTTACTTGAAACCATTAGCCAAATAGCTATTCTTGCACAAATGGGATTGCCAGTTCCTGCAAAATCCGCTAAAATAAGATTATTAGATGAAATTTATCACTTTTCAAAAAAGAGATCTTTAGATGCCGGTGCATTTGAATCATTTTTAAATGTATTTATGCCAATTGTTACAAGTGATAGTGAAAAATTAGTTTTATTAGATGAACTTGAAGGAATTACTGAGTTAGAGGCAGCTGTAAAAATTATCTCCAGTTTTATTGAGATGATTGAAGAAAGTAATTCATTTGCAATTATTGTAACACATATGGCAAATGAATTAATGAAATATACAGATATTCGTGTAGATGGTATAGAAGCTATAGGGTTAGATGAGAATTATAATTTAATCGTTGATAGAACACCTAAAATGAATTATTTAGCAAAAAGCACCCCAGAGCTTATTATAAAAAGAATGTATAATAGCTCAAGCCCTGAACTTAAAAAAGTATATGGTAAAATACTTGAGAAATTTTAAAATAGAACAGCACTATAAAAATAATAAAAACAATGAAATATTAATTTCAAGGTTTAATTTAAAAAAAGATAATAAAAAATACATTTAATAAAATAGATTAATAAAATAAAAAATAATCTATAAGATTAATTCTATAAAATTAATATATAAAATTAATTCTATAAAATTAATATATAAAATTAATCTATAAAAATTATTAAATATTTTATTGATATTTTGCCCGTATACTAACTCTCTTGCTTCACAGGTAGTTTACCCTTTCCTCCACGAGTAACCCTCGAAACAGGCAGCCTATCTAATGCCGGGTTTCTTCTAATCATCGACAGCTAAAGCTTTCCTCATAAAAGGACCATAAACATCAGTCATAAATATGATACGACAATATAATTTTTACTTAAAATTATATATAAAATTTTGTAATAAATTAAATTTAAAAATCTATTTAAAGCTTGAGATAGTTTAAAATCAATAACTAATTCAAATCATCAATAGCTTTTTGAGCATGTTTAATATAAACATCCCTAATATCTTGAGATTGAGCTAATCCCTCTACAACACATTCTACTCCATAGCCCTCTACTTTGAACATAGATTTCCATGAATCTTCTTCATCTCCAGCCATGTCATTTTGAGCATGGTCGCCAGCTACAACCATTAAAGGCTTTAATAAAATTTTCTTATAATCACCTTGTTTAATCATAGCTAACACATCCCCAAAATCAGGTTTTGCTTCAACAGTACCAATATAATAATTATTAAAATCTTTCTCCTGTAGCATTTCTTGTAATTTAGTATAAACCCTATTAGATTCAGCAGGGGATCCATGACCCATGAAAACAATAGCTGTATCATCATCACAGTCATTTTTACTAGTTATACTACTAATCAAGTCTTCAAAATCATCATCAGCTATTAATAAAGGGTCAGCTATTGTAATGTTTTCAAATTTATCTTTAAAATTTTCTACTTCATCTTTAATTTTAAAATTATATTCAGTACCATCCATAACATGAGTTGGTTGAATGATTACTGTTTTAACACCATCATTTACAGCTCTTTCTAGAGCTTGTTTAACATTATCAATAGATAAATCATCACGTTTTTTCAATATGTTTATTACCATTTGACTTGTAAATGCTCTCCTAACATCATAATCTGGAAATTTATCCCTAATATCCTTTTCAATAGCTCCAATAGTAAGAGCTCTGTTATTATTATAAGAAGTTCCAAAACTAACAACCAATATTACTTTATCATTCATAGTATCATTCCTAATAAAAAAACATTTTAATTATTTAAATTATAATTTTCTAAAGAACTAAAGATTTAAGTTTCTAAAGAAAAATTTAAAATGACTAAACTATACTTTATTAAAAGAAATATTTAAAAATATTGATTTAAAAAAATTAAGAGCATGAATAAAATAAAATAGAATAAATAAAATAAATAAAATAAAATAGAATAAATAAAAATTAGAATAAATAAAAATAGCTAAAAAGTGAGATAAAAAATAATATAAAAAATAATATAAAAAATAAAAAATAAAATTTTAAAAAATCAAATATTCCGATCTTATTTTAATCTCTTAACATATACAATAATGCATTAGAAATAGCTGCAGCAACATTACTACCACCTTTTCGTCCACGAGCAACAATATATGGAACATCACATTGCATAATTAACTCTTTTGATTGAACTACATTAACAAATCCAACAGGTACTCCTATGATCAGTTCTGGTTTAAGTTCATTATTTTGAATCAATTCATACAATCTTATTAAAGCAGTTGGTGCATTACCAATAGCAAAAATCAAAGGTTTATCTAATTGTGCTGCTTTATCCATAGATGATCGAGCACGTGTTGAATGATTCTTTTTAGCCATTTCTTTAACATCATCATCACTCATAAAGCAGAAAACTTCTCCACCATGTTTTTTAAGTTCTGCTTTATTAATACCTGCTTTAACCATTTGAGTATCGGTTACTATAGAAGCTCCATTTTTTATTGCTTCCAATGCTTTATTTACAACATCATCTGAAAAGCATAAATTATCTACATAATCAAAATCAGCAGCTGTGTGAACAGCTCTTTTAATTATAGGTGCTAATTGAGAATCAATTTCATGAGGCAATTCAGATTCTATGATTTCAAAACTTCTATTCTCAATTTCAGCTGGTTCAACTTGTTCTAATTCAATTTTCATAATACATCCTCTCATTTAAATAATATAATAACTAAATAACTGTATTTCATAATAGAATAACAATAATTTAAACTTAATAAAATAATAATAATAATAATAATTTAACCTTTCCACTTTAGTGCATTTTTAACAAATGATATAGCGAAATCTGGATTTGCAGGAAGATAAATATGTGGGAATCCTGCATAGTAACTATTAAAACCATGACAACAAAGATATTCCAATTTATTAGATGCCTTCTGTGCAATAAAAGATTCTCCACAATTTTCACTATCATAGTAATGGAATTCATGAACTCGAATACTTTCATCTTTACTACACAACAAATTATCATTTAATGCTTTAATCTCAATATAACCAAAGCGTTGCAACTTATCTGTTTTTATACAATTTCCTTTGATAAAACCAACCATAGGAATATTCTCAATAGAATCATGTAAATACATAAAGCCGCCACACTCAGCAATTGTAGGAATTCCTTTAATCATCTTATTTTTTATTTCATTACATAATTTTTTATTTTTAGATAATTCCTCTTTATATAGTTCAGGATACCCTCCACATAGATATAATCCAGATATGTCTTTAGGAAGTTTTTCATCTTTTAATGGACTAAAGTATATAATTTCACAACCTAAATCTTCCAATATCTCAATATTTTCTTCATACATAAAACAAAAAGCATTGTCTTTACTAACAGCAATTCGTAAATCTGATTTATCAGAACTTATCAATTTTGAATTAGTTCTAATTGAATCTCTAAAGTCTACTTTTGATTCAATAATTGGAGCTTGCTTAGCTAATTCCAATAAACCCTCCAAGTCAATATATTTTTCTGCTAAATCTCTTAAGCCATTTATTTTCTCTTTAATATCTTTAATTTCATTTGCAGTGATTAAACCTAAGTTTCTACTTTCTACAGAATATTCTTCTTTTCTAGGTAAAAAGCCATAAGCTTTAACACCGATACTTTCAGCAATTCCACTTAAAAGAGGATATAAACCTTCAGAAATTCCATTGAATATAACTCCCTGAATCATACTATCAGATTTGTATTCTTTAAAACCCTTTATAATTGCTGCTGCAGAATTACTCATACCTTTAGCATCAAGAATCAAGATAACTGGAGATTTAATAGCTTTAGCTACTTCCCAAGCACTTGCTTTACCTTCAACACCTATTCCATCATAAAAACCCATAGCTCCTTCAATTATACTTAAATCTTGACCAGAATTGCGAATAAACTGGTCATCTAACATGTCTTCAGTACAAAAATAAGGGTCTAAATTATGTGTTTTAACATCCAAAACTTTACGATGAAACATAGGATCAATATAATCAGGACCGCATTTAAAAGAAGCAATATCTAAGCCTTTATGTTTAAATGCAGCCAATAAAGCCATAGTAATTGTTGTTTTACCGCAATTACTATTAGTTCCTGAAATTAATAGCCTATTCATCAAAACCACATCCACTAATGATAAATATTGGATTTTGAGCCATTAACATATGTAAATCACCGATTTTTCTACCTTTAGAAACAGCAACTTGAACTATTTCTCCATTTATTCCAATACTTTTAAGAGAATTTAAAGCAGCCATAGCATTTTCAATAGTTACTGCAGTTATAACAAATCGCAATTTATTATTAATTCCATATAAATAATTAACGATTCCATCCATATTTCCAGAGCTGCCTCCAATAAAAACAACATTAGGAATCGGAAGGTCTTGAAGACATTCTGGTGCCAAACCACAGATGGCCTTTACATTATCTAAATGGAATTTTTCACAATTTTGCTCCAATAGACTAATAGCCTCTTCATTCTTATCAAAAGCAAAAACTTTACCATCATATGCGGATAATCCCATTTCAATTGTAACAGAACCAGTTCCACAACCAATATCATAAGCAATATCATTAGGAGATATTGATAACTTAGACATACATACAGAACGCACTTCTAATTTAGTCATTGGAACTTTTCCTCTGATAAATTCATCATCAGAGATACCTATCCTATTTCTTGAATCAAAATTAGGATTTTCTATAATTAAAACAGTTAAAGAACTATATTCCTTACTACATAAATCACAAATTTTACAGCTTGAAATAAATTCTTCCTCAGAACCTAAATCCTCACCAACCCAAACTTTTAAATCCCCAAATCCAAATTTAATTAATTCTTTTCCTAAATCAGGAATATTTTTACCAGTTAAAGCAAAAGTATATTCATTACGGCGAACTGAAGAAACAATATTAGTATCAATTCCATGACAACTTATTAATTTTGCGTCTTTCCAAGGAAGATTACACTTTGCAAAGAAGTAAGATACTGAAGAGATTCCAGAAATTAAATTAGGTTTATATTCTTTTAGAGTTTCTACTAATTTTTCAGCTGCACTATAAAAACCAACATCACCTGAAACTAAAATAGCAATTTTACTAGCATCTGTTTTTTCTATTATTTCAGCTATTTCATTAGATAGATAAGAATTATAACTAGGTTTATTTAAATAAGATAAATCATTTAATAATCTTTTAGCACCTATTAAAATATCTGCTTCATGAATGAGCTCTAAAGCTTCCCCAGTAACAGTTTTATCACTCATCCCCATACCAATAATATTGATTTCTTTCATAAATACCTTCTCCAAATAGTCAGCATAACAATTTGATTTCCCTCATAAACATATGCTCCAGCTAACCATCATAATAATGTTGATTTCTTTTATAAAATGCTCCGAATAGTATTTTTAGCTTCATCTACACTGAGACCTTCCTCTTCAATTGCCCTAGTTAAGACAATGACTTCCATGCCACATTCTTTAGCAGCATCTGTTTTTTCTTTAAATCCACCAATATTACCGGATTCTTTAGTTACAAGTATATCAGCACTGATTTCATTAAATTGGGCAATATTAAATTCTTTAGAAAATGGACCTTGCATTCCACAAAGATTTTTCATAGGATAACCTAATTTTAAACAATGTTCCATCCCTTCTGGTGAAGGCAACATGCGCAAATAGACTCTTTCTTGGAATCTATCTACACCAGTTAATGCTTTTGCTTCTTTAGCACCCATAGATGAAAATATTAATCCTTCTGTTTCATTCAAATAGTTAATTAAATCATCCATTTTAGAAAATTCTATAGCATCATCAATTTCAATAGATTCTCTTAAGACGCGTACATACTCAATATCTTCATTAATACAGACATCTTTAATGTTTTTGCTTACTTCTGTTGCATAAGGATGTGTAGCATCAAAAACTATTTCAGTTTCTTCATTTTGAAATAATTCATGCATAGCATCTTTATCTAATCTTTTAGATTGGACAACAACAGGTTCATCATAGTCTAATACCTTTTCACCATAATTAGTAGCTACGCAAACAATAGATGGAATCTTTTTTTCAGATAAAAATTCAGTTAGAATACGCCCTTCAGTAGTGCCTCCAAATAAAACAATTTTATGCATCTTTACACCCTCTAAAACTATATTCCTTTATATCCTCTTGGTGTTACCATTTTATTATTAATCACTTTTGTATTTGAATTTCCAATAAAAACAGTGGTAAACATATCTACTTCAATCTCTTTAAGTTCTAAAAGACTTAGAATGTGATATTCTTCACCTATTCTTCCGATATTTCGTACATATCCACAAATCGTATCTTCCTCTTTAAAATTTAATAATATTTCACATGCCCTCTTAAGATAATCCTTTCTTTTATGACTTGAAGGATTATAAAGACAGATACAGAAGTCTCCCTCACCTGCCAATCTTAAACGTTTTTCAATTAGTTCCCAAGGTGTGAGAAGATCAGATAAACTTATAACAGCAAAATCATGTCCTATCGGAGCGCCTAAAACTGCAGAACCACTTAAAACAGCACTTATACCTGGAACAATATTAATATCAACATCAGGAAAATCAACTGACAATTCATAAACTAAAGCAGCCATGCCATAGACTCCAGCATCTCCACTACAAACTACAGAAACAATATTATCTTCTGATGCTTTCTCTAGTGCCATTCTACAACGATCAACTTCTTTTGTCATAGAAGTAGATAAATAATTTTTTTCTGGAAAATATTCTTTTACTAATTCCACATATTTACTATAACCTACAATCAAATCTGAATCTTTAAGAGTTTCTTTAGCAGAAATACTAAGATATGACTCATTTCCAGGACCAATACCAACAACAGATAATTTTTTCATAAATTTATTCCTCCCAAGAAAGAATGGGATTTTTTATAGCTAAAGCAATAGTCACTCCTTCACCTTCAGATTTATCTTTTCTTCTAAGTAATTTTCCATTACTTTGAATAATAGCAGAACGTTCACAAACATTGTCAACTTTTACAACACTCTTTACAAATTCTGATTTAGTGAAATCACCTTTTAGACTATTAAGTTCTTCTGCACTATAAGTTTTAAAGGGCAAATCATATTTTTTAGAAAATTCTAAAATTCCCTTTTCATTAGCTTTTTTATCAATACTTGCAATACTATTTAAAGATAAAACATGACAATTTTCTTTCTTTAAAGCATTTAAAATCGATTTTTCAATAGTTTTAAAATCTATATTTTTCTTGCAACCTATACCAACTGTAATTATAGATGGAATTAAGTATAATGTATCTTTATTAAATAAGGTATCCTTATTATTTACTGAGATATTTTCAAAATATTTATTAAATAAGGTATCCTTATTATTTACTGAGATATTTTCAAAATCTTTATGACTTATTTTAACATCATAATTAGTATCATATTCATTTAAATCATTAATTTTAATGTTTTCAGGTAAATTACCTTTAATTGGATATTCAGTTTTTATATGAATAGTTTCTCCTTTTAATAATTTAGATGAAACTAATTTAATACACTCTGGATTTAAAATTCTTAATCCTTGACTTTTTGCCCAGGTATCTATTGCAAAAACCTTATTGATATCAGTAGCAGTGGTTATAACAGGAATTGCAAATAAAATTTCAGATATTTTAATTGCTAATTCATTAGCTCCTCCAATGTGTCCAGATAAAAGAGGTATTGAAAAATGTCCTAACTCATCAACAACAACAATTGCAGGATCTTTTGTTTTAGATTTAATAAATGGAGCAATTGCTCTAGTAGCTATTCCTATAGCTCCTATAAAAACAAGAGCATCACTTTTTGAAAAATGTTCTTCTGTCCACTGAGACAAAGCACCTTTTTTACAACGAGTTAGATTTATATCATCTAAATCATCTTTAGAAAGTGAATTTAATAATTTATTAGCTATCTTAACACCATTATCTGTAAATGCAATGATTGATATTTTCATTTGTTTACCTCTCAAAACTCCATCATAATAATTATTTTTCAGTCTTCAAAATATATAATAATAATTCAAACTCTTCAAAATATACAATAATAATAATTTCTTAGTCTCTTCAAAATATACAATAATAATTATTCTTCAAACTCTTCAGATTATACTATAATAACTATTTCTTAGCTTCTCTAAATTCTGTTGAAAAATCATCTGCATAAAGACGTGATAATGAATACTCACTAGCTAAAACATCTCCAACAATTATTAAAGCTGTTTTAGTAATATTATTCTCCTTAGCACTTTCATATAAAGTTCCAACAGTACAATGTATTATTTTCTCATCTGGCCAAGTTGCTTTATAAACAATAGCAGCAGGAGTATCTTCACTATATCCTCCTTTTACTAACTCCTTAGACAATTTTTCAAGTAGTCCTGTACTTAAGAAAATAACCATAGTAGCACCATGTGCCGCAAATGAAGCAATATTCTCCTTTTCAGGAACAGGAGTTCTACTAGCCATACGTGTAATAATTACACTTTGACTAACATCTGGTAAAGTATATTCTGCTTTTAATGATGCTGCAGCACCACAAAAGCTAGATACACCAGGACAAACATCATAAGAAATTCCTTCTTCGTCTAGACGATCCATTTGTTCACGAATAGCACCGTAAATACTTGAATCCCCAGTATGTAAACGGACTGTCATTTTATTATCATTTTCTGCTTCAATCATCTTTTCAATAACTTCATCTAAGGTCATTTTAGCACTATTATAACACTCACAAGATTCTTTAGCATAATTCAATAAATCTGGATTAACCAGAGAACCTGCATATATTATTACATCAGCTTTTTTTAAAAGTTTAGCACCTCTTATAGTTATTAAATCGATTGCTCCACTTCCTGCTCCTACAAAATGAATCATTATTTTTTCCTCCTTATTCATTTAAAATTAATATTAATTACTATTTACTCAATACCTCATTAAGATTAATATTAATTACTATTTACTCAATACCTCTTTAAGATTAATACTGATTACTATTTACTCCATATCTCTTTAAGATTACTTGCATTTTCACTTTCAAATAAAATACCTGAATAATCTCCTGTATTAATAAAGCATATAAATCCTACTTCAATTTCAGGAGGTATTCTTTTATTAATATTATGTTCTATCCTATTTTTTAAAATAACCATAGTTTTATTTAATAAATCATTTTCCCACAATATATCTAATACAGCACTTGTAGTTACACAATTTTGAATCTCTTTTAGTATGTCTAAGTTAGCACCAGCTTCCAAAGCACAGGACAATAAAGTTTCTATCCTTCCATCTCCATTATTTGAATGTGTATTAAACATTCCAATACCTAATTTTACAAATTTGCCTATATGTCCAATTAGAAGAATCTTTTTAAAGCCATATTCTACAGAACTATCTAATGCAACATCAATAAAATTACTACACATAATACCTGGGTTTGTAGATAAATTTAAGTCTTCTATAGTGAATTTTTTGCCAAAATTACCTAAAAAAATAAGTATTGACTCATTATTCTCTGCAGATATCATGTTAATTTCTAATTTAATTGAATCTGCTAATGCTTTGGCACTCATTGGTTCAACAATACCAGTTGTACCTAATATAGAAATACCATCAACTATTCCTAATTCTGGATTAAATGTCTTCTTTGTTATTTCTTCACCTTTAGGTACAGAAATCAAAACATGAAAACCTCCATCATAATCATTTTCCTTTGCTAAGCTATTTAATGAATCTTTAATCATTTTTCTAGGAACTGAATTAATAGCAGATTCGCCTACGGGTTGATCAAGGCCTGGCTTAGTTACCCTACCTACACCTTTTCCACCTTCTATAATAATATCCTGAGAATCAAAAACTAAAGTAAGCTCTGCAGATACCAATATGCCATTAGTAATATCTGGGTCATCACCACTATCCTTTTCAATAGAGCAACTAGCTGTTTTATCATTAAATTGTGGGTTTAAAACATCAAGGGTAAGCTTTGTCTGATTAGGAGTTGTGATTGATACTGAATCCATTAATTCTTTTGAAAACAGCATTTCAGCTGAAGCTTTAGCTGCTGCAGCTGCACATGTTCCAGTTGTATAGCCACAATTTAATAATTTTTGATTAACTAATCGTTTATCTGCCATATACAATCCTCAATATATCAAATAGTTAGCAATTTAAAATTAAACTAAATAAAAAACAAATTCAAAAAACTCAAAATAACTTATTTTACAACTACAATAGTAAAATAACCCATCTCATCATCAAATTCATCTAATCCTATAGAAAGCTTTTCGTTTTCTAAGCCACAGTTTTGAACTGCATATACATTATTTTCAAGTTTTAATTCTTTTAATACTTCAATTAATTTAGGCATGGATTTACCTATCTTCATTAAAACTTTTGTTCCAGGTAATTGTAAAGCTTCCCTAATATCAATACCTGTTGCTGGAATTATATGTAAAGGTTCATCCATAGTTGTTAAACCTATCTTTAATTTAGAAGCAGATGCACAGAAACTTGTTACTCCAGGAATCACTTCAACATCATAATTTTTTTCTAATAATTTATCCATAGTATAAGCAAATGTTGAAAATATTGTAACATCCCCTAAATTTAACATAACAACATCATTTCCACTATCAAGAATCTTCTCTATAGATTCTGCAGCTTCTTTATGACTTTGAGCTAGAATATTTTTATCTTTGGTCATGGGAAATTTTAATTTAATTATCTCCTTATCTGATAAGTCTATTGCCTTAGATACAATAGATAATGCTAATGATTCACCATTTCCTGTATGTGGCGTTGCAATATAATTACATTTAGATATTATATTCATTGCTTTTACAGTAATTAAGTTAGGATCACCAGGACCAATACTTACTCCATATAATCTTCCTTTTTCCATTTTAAATACCTTTATACTTTATTATAAAAAATATATTAATTTAAACATAAAATAAAAATCATTTAATTATTTAAATTTTAAAAAAATCAGTAAGCTAATTTTAAAGTTGAATTAATAATTAGGATGAAAATTTTTAAATTAAAATTTATAAAACATCAAATAATCTATATTTATTAGAATACTCTTTAAATATAAACTAAAATATATATTAAACTTTAATTTTATACTACTTTAATTTAAAAATATGTTTATGACAATATATAAATATAATCTTTGATTTCCTTTTTAAAAATTTAAAAAACAATGAAAAAACAATACTAAAAAAATTAAAAAAGAGCTATAAAAAATAATGAAATGTTAAAAATAGAGATAAAATAGAAAGAAATGAAAATAAAATAGAAATAAAATTGAAAGAAATAAAAATAAAATAGAAATAAAATTGAAAGAAATAAAAAATAGTTCGTAATATATAAAACTAAATATTCTTAGATAAAAAAAGGCTGGCAGCAAAATGAAATTCCCATAGACCGAAACCCATAGTACACAAACAAAACGCGAAAAGACTTAACTTCTGAGATCGAAACGAGA
>NZ_FOTL01000008.1 GCF_900114585.1 Methanobrevibacter olleyae
TTTTTAATCCGTTAATGCTAAACTTTATATATCTTAAATTAGATAAATATTAAAGTATAATAATTATTTTACCTTATATTTCATTAGAATATTAAATTAAAATATTATTATTTTAGATGTATTAATAGAGGTTAAAACTTGTTTAAATTAGATGAAAATTTAATAGCTGAATTTAAAAAACCATTAGGTAAATTGTATGTTGAGTTTGAAGATGCAATTCCTATGATTAAAGAAGCTAATTTTTTAATCTCTGTTGGTGATCAAACTACTAAAAATCTTCTTGATAATGATTTAATTCCTGATTTAGGAATTATTGATAATCGTATTCAACGTGAAGATCATAATCATGATATTATTCCTACAGAAAACATTTTAGAAGCAGATAATCCTGCAGGCACTATTACTAAGAATCTATGGGAAACCATAGAATCAGCTATTTCTTTAACTTTAGATGATAATAAAAATCGTATTATTGTAGTTAAAGGGGAAGAAGATCTTGCAGTTCTTCCATGCTTATTAGTTGCACCTGAAGATGCAGTTATTTTATATGGTCAACCTAATGAAGGTTTGGTCTTTGTTAATGTTTCTGAAGGTAAAAGCAAAGCTACTAGATTAATGACCTATTTTAATGAAGAATAGTTATGGTTTTACTGATAGTTTTGTATTTATATTAGTTTAAATTTGTATTTTTTAATAATTTAAATTCAAACCCTAAAAAGAGGTTTTATGATGGATATTGAAATTTTTGAAAAGAAAGAAAACGTTTTATTTGATAGAACTGAAGTTAAATTTTACTGTTTATATGAAGGAGAACCAACTCCTAAAATTTTAGATGTTAAAAGTAAATTAATCACCTTACTTGACACTAAAAAAGAGTTAATCGTTGTAGATAATCTTCAGCCAGGATATGGTGAACCTAAAGCTGTAGGCTATGCAAAAGTATATGGTAGAGAATCATCTTTATTAGATGTAGAAAAACCAAGTATTATTGCTAAAAACAAAGAACAAGAAGCTCCTGCTGAAGAAGATGATGAAGCGGAAGAATAAATAGGATGATTTAGGAGGATATTAATATGACTGATAAAAAAGGCTTATATAGTGTAGATGGAGACAAAATCGTAAGAAAAAATCCTTTCTGTCCTCGTTGTTCTGAAGGTGTATTTATGGCTGACCATGGTGATAGATACGCTTGTGGTAAATGTGGATACACTGAAATGAAAACTAAAGAATAATTTTATTCTTTTCTTTTTACTTTTTTTATTTATTTTTAATTTAATAAGATATTTTTACTAATTTTCAAACTAATTTTCTATTTTAACTATTTTTAATTACTTAGCTATTCTTAATTATTTAACTATTTTTAATTACTTAGCTATTCTTAATTATTTTATAATGCATTGATTTACTATTTTTAACTATTTTAAGAATTTTTTTATTTTAATCCTATTTTTAGATATTTATATAAATTATTAAAACTAAACCTTAATAATATATAATAATCATATCTTATAAAAATTTAAAATGATAATGATTAACTCTTTAAAAATTATTTTATGAATTATTAAATTTACTTGAGTTGATATTTTGAAAATTAGAACTGGAAGACTTGAAAAAGAAATGACTGATGAAGCTACAGTATACACATCTTCATTAGAATTTGATAGATTTATTTTTGATGCTGATATTCAATGTAATTATGCTCATACTTCAATGCTTAAAGCACAAGGCATTATTGATGAAGATATTGCTGATAAAATCCTTGATGCTTTAGATAAACTAAATGATGAAGGGTTTGATGCTCTTGAATTTGACCATTCTGTTGAAGATGTTCACATGGCTGTTGAAAATTATGTAACTAAGCTTGTTGGTCCACAAGCAGGATTTATGCACACAGCTAAATCAAGAAATGATCAAGTTGCAACAGATATAAGGCTTCTTTTAAGGGATAGAATTAGAGAAATTCAAATAGGGATTTTAGAATTTATTGAAGGGATTTTAGAACTTGCAAAAGAACATAAAGAAACTGTGATGATTGGTTATACTCACTTACAACATGCTCAACCAATTACTTTAGCTCATCATTTAATGGCCTATGCACAATCTTTAAAAAGAGACTATCAAAGATTAGATGATACCTATAAAAGAGTTAATTTAAATCCACTTGGATCTGCAGCTATGGCAACTACAAGTTTTCCAATAGATAGAGAATTAACTACAGAATTATTAGGTTTTGATGATTATTTAGAAAACTCTATGGATGGAGTATCATCAAGAGACTTTATTGCTGAGGCGGTTTTTGATTTAACTGCTCTTTGTACTACTTTATCAAAAATCTGTGAAGAATTGGTTCTTTGGAGTACTTATGAGTTTGGAATTGTTACAATGGCTGATGAATACTCTTCTACCTCATCTATTATGCCTCAAAAGAAAAATCCGGATGTTGCAGAAGTAGCTCGTTCTAAATGTGCAATTGTTAATGGAGAGCTTGTAACTATTTTAACTATCTTAAAAGCTATTCCATATACTTATAATAGGGATTTACAAGAAATTACTCCACATTTATGGAATGCTTGTGATGTTAGCTATGATAGTTTGAAAATTACAAATCATATGCTTTTAACTGTTAAATTTAACACCGATAGATGCTTAGAATTAGCTGGAGCTAATTTTGCTACAGCTACTGATTTAGCAGATATTATTGTAAGGGAGAGAAAAATACCATTTAGAACAGCTCATAAAATCGTAGGAAGAATTGTAAATGAAGCAGTAGCAGAAGGTATTGATTCTAGTGAAATAAATGGCGAATATCTAGATGATGTAGCAGAAGAACTTGGATTTGAAAGATTAGGATTAGATGATGATTTGATTAATAAGGCTTTAAATCCAATTGAAAATGTGAAAATTAGAAATGTGCCAGGAGGACCTTCTCCAGAGATGGTTCAATTAGCTATTGACAATATGAACATATTTTTAGATGATGAATTTGAAAAACAAGGAATTTAAATTGTTTTCTATTCAATTTATTTTATTTTTTAAATAATTTTATAACTATTGTTAAATTCTGATGATAAACATTATTTTTTTAAACTTTCTGATGATGAGGATACTTAGTTTTTAGTGGTGAAAAGATGGTTTATGATGTAAATGCTCTTTTAAATCATATAAATAGAATTAGAAAAGAAATTGGGCATGAAGAAGTTCAAATTGAAATTAAGGAAGTTCTTTTTGATAGAGATACTAATGAGATGTGGATAATAACTAATGATAGACCAGATAAATCAGCTATTATTGGAAAAGGTGGATGGGTAGTTGGTAGATTAAGAGAAGAGTTAAATATTAATAGTATTCATGTTGAAAGTTATTCTGATTTCTTACAAAAAGAATATAGGATGAATCTTTCTTTAAGCAAATTAAATTCATTTGTTAAAAATAATGAATTAGATTATGATTCTTTTTTAGCATTAAATAATTTAATAGATATTTTAAAAATTAAATTAGAAAATTTATATTCCTTTAATTTTTATAAATACTTTAAAGATTTAGATGATAGCCCTTATAATTATTTTGAAGCAGAAAAACCAACAGCAGTTGTAGCATTATCTGGTGGGGTAGATAGTAGTTTTTCACTTATTTTAGCTAAAAAATTAGGCTTTAATCCAATAGCTGTTACAGTAGATCCTGGAACAATTGTAGTTCCAAAACAATTTAAATATAATATTGATAAATTAACTAAAGATTTAGATGTTAAACATGAATATATTGAGGTAGATTATGGGGAATTGATTTCTGAGTCACTTGCAGGAAGATTCCACCCTTGTGGTAGATGTTCAAAAATTATTGAAGAAACTGTATATAGTTATGCTATAGAAAATAATATTCCAATAGTTATTTTTGGAGATATGCTTGCTACTGGTAGCCAGTGTATAACAGAACAAATTTTTAATATTGATGAAATTGATGAAAATGAAAATAATGACATTATTGATGTAGATGGTGAGATAGAAAGGCATAAGATTATTAGGCTCAATTTACCTGCTTCACTATCCCTTTCAAAATTAGAAAATAAATCTTTAACTAGTCATTATAATTTAAACAAATTTAAAGGATTTGGATGTCCCTTTTTATATGAAGTTCATAATAAGTTTCCCCATATGAAAAAATACTCAATACAAAGAATTTTAAGAGAAACTCGTTCTGGTGTATTAGAACCAGGAGAAGCATTAGATTTGATTTGGAGTTTTTTTTAATAGTAATTTATAGTATGAATTATATAATTTTTAGTTTTTTAATACTGATTTAGAATGGGAATTATATAATTTTAGTTTTCGAGGTGATGATATGAAAAGACATATTTGTCCACGTTGTGGTTCAAGTAATATTGATTGGATTATTCCACAAGTTTGGTCTAGATGGGTTTGTAAAGATTGTTCTTATACTGGACCTGCTATTGAAGCGGATGATGATTTAGCTGATGAAATTATAGCGGATTGGGAAGAGAATAAAGATAAATATCTGGAAGAGGAAAATACTAGAGCTGAACAAATATTATCTGGTGAAGATGAAATTTTAGATGAAGAAATGGAAATTGAAGAAGAAGATGAACTAAGTGAAGAAGAACTTGATAAAAAATTAAGAGAGTTAAATTTATAAATTTTTTATATTTTTTTATTTTTTATTCAAGCTTTTAAATTTTTTTATATTTTTTTTATTTAAACCTTTTAAAAAATTTTAAAAAAATATTCAAATATAATCATTAAATTTTATATAGTTTGTTATACATATTAATAATCAAATACATTAAATTGGTTTTATTTAAAATTTAATTTTTATATAAACTTACAAAAATATAAAGAGGTGATATTATGCCTAGTTTTTTAAATTTACGTGGAACTAATAATGACTCTAAAGATCCTAGATTAATAAGGGAAGGGATTAAATTAGGGGTTAATTATAAAAGATTTAGTAAAGAGCCTGTTTTAGGTAAAAATATTTTACTCAGATCTAATACTATCATCTATAATGATGTAATCATTGGAGATGATTTTAGAACTGGACATAATGTTGTTGTAAGAGATCATACTAAAATTGGGGATGATGTATTAATAGGCACAAATACTGTTATTGAAGGAGGGTGTGTAATTGGAAATAATGTAAGTATCCAATCTAATGTATACATTCCAAGAAACAGTATTATTGAGGATAATGTATTTGTTGGTCCTTGTGCTTGTTTTACAAATGATAGATATCCTGTTAGAGTTGAATATGAGTTAAAAGGTCCTCAATTAAGAAAAGGATGTTCTGTTGGTGGAAATACAACATTTTTATCCAATATTGAAGTTGGTGAAGGAGCTATTGTAGCTGCAGGTGCAGTTGTAACTCGTAGTGTACCTTCTTATTACTTAGCTATTGGTACTCCAGCTAAAATTAAACCATTACCTACTTCTTTAAGAGTTCCAAACATGATATAGATTGGATTTTAATATTTTATTTTTCTATTTTCTAGATTTTTATTTTTCTATTTTTTTTATTTTTATTTTTCTATTTTTTTCATTTTGTATATTTTTTTATTTTTTAGATTTTTATTTTTCTATTGCTTATTATTTAATTAGCTTACTTTCTATTTTTTTATAGTATTTAATTATTATTTTACTTTGTTTTCCTTAATTTATCCTTTAATTTTCTTTTTTTAACCTCAAAGATTATATATGATAAATAATATATAATTTAATATTATATTTAATAATATTATGTTTAACAATATTTATTCTAAAATATTTAAAATAATTTATTTTTTAAGATTAAATGATTTAATTTTTATTTTTAATTATTATTTTTAATTTTAATCTTTAATTTTTAATCATAATCTTTTATTTTATAGTTTTAAATATTTTAAAATAATTATATGATAATTATATGAATATATTATTTAATTTAATCAAATTTATTTAAATGGAGTTTTTATGATGATAGTAAAAGATTGGTGTTCCTATTGTGGATGTTGTGCAGGAGTCTGTGTAAGGAACTGCATTGAAGTAAAAGAAACTGCTTTAGTTTTTGATGAAAACTGTAATAACTGCGGATTTTGTGTTGATGCTTGTCCTTTAGCAGCATTGGAAATGGAAGAATAGATTTATTAGGTATGATTATTATGATTAAAACTGATGTATTAGTTATTGGCGCAGGACCTGCTGGTTCTACTGCTGCTAGATTTGCAGCAAAAGGTGGAGCAAAAGTAATTCTTATAGATAAAAAATCTGAAATTGGTGCTCCTAAAAGATGTGCAGAAGGTGTTTCTAAAAAAACTTTTGATATTTTAGAACTTGAAGCAGACCCTCATTGGATTACTAGGGAAATTGAAGGTGTAAGATTAGTTGCTCCTGATGGAACTGATGTATGGCTTACTAATGATGTGGTTGAATTACCAGAAGCAGGTTATATCTTAGAGAGAAAAGTCTTTGATAAGCATTTAGCTATGGAAGCTGGTAGAGAAGGAGTGGAAATTAGAATTAAAACCCAAGCTAAATCTCTTAAAAAAGAAGATGATGGATCTTACACTGTTAGTTTTGAATCTATGGGTGAAGTTTATGATATTAATACAAAAATCCTTATTGGTGCAGATGGTCCTGAAAGTCATGTAGCTAAATGGGCTGGATTAAAAGCATACACAAAACCTAAACACATGGAATCTGGTGCACAATTTGAAATGTGTAATGCTAAAATGGAAAGAAGTGACGTACTTGAGTTCTATTTTGGTACTGTAGCTCCTGGTGGTTACTTCTGGTTGTTCCCTAAGGGTGATGATATTGTAAATGCAGGTTTAGCTATCATTCCTGAAATGGCTGATAAATCTGCTTATGAATACTTAGTTGATGCTGTAAATGATTGCTATGCAACAAAAGATGCTCAACCAGTTGAATTAAATGTTGGTGGAGACCCTGTTGGTGGACTTGTAAGAGAAATGTATGGAGACAATATCTTACTTTGTGGAGATGCAGCAAGTCAAGTTAACCCATTAACTGGTGGAGGAATCACTAGTGGTATTACTGGTGGTAAATATGCTGGTCAAGTAGCTGCTGAGGCTATTAAAGCTGGGGACTGCTCTAAAAAATTCCTTAAAAAGTATGATGAATTAGTTAGAGATGATATGGGTCATGATATGGACAAATATGCTAAAGTTTGTAACTACTTATGGACTTTAGATGATGATGAATTAAACAGTATTGCTCATGCTTTCCAAGATATAGAATTTACTAAAATCAGCACTACAGAGCTTGTTAAAGCATTAATTAAAGTTCAACCAAAAGCAGCTTTAAAATTACGTAAAATGTTCTTATAAGCTAGCTTTTTTGACCTTTAGTCAAAAGATCTAGAAAAAAATTTTTATAATTGTTTTCTAGACTTTATTTTTATTTTTCTTATTTTTTCAGACTTCTATTTTTTTATTATATTATTAATTATTTTACCTTTTTCTATTATTTTTCTTTTATTTTTATTAAAATAATATAAAAAGTTAAATATGGTTTAAAATATACTATTTAATAATATAAATTTTAAACATATAATATATATTAAATATTTTTGAAATTTAGATAGGAAATTTAGGTAGTTAAAATATATTTATATTTAAAAAATTAAAATTTATAAATTAATTAAGAAATTAGAATTTATAAATTAATTAAGAAATTAGAATTTATAAATTAATTAAGAAATTAAAATTTATAAATTAAAACATTAAAGATTTATAAATAAAGATTTATAAATAAATTAAAGATTTAATAATTAAACAACTAACCATTCGTGATATTATGATTTTAGTTACTGGTGGAGCGGGGTATATAGGTTCCCATATTAATAAATTACTTAATAATTCAGGTTATGAAACAATTGTTTTAGATAATTTATCCAAAGGCCATAAATCTGCTGTAAAATGGGGTAAATTAGTTAATGCAGATTTAAGTGATACTGAGAAATTAAGAAAAATCTTTCAAAATAATGAAATAGAAGCGGTTATGCATTTTGCAGCTTTTTCTTCTGTTGCAGAATCTGTTGAAGAGCCTGAAAAATACTTTAAAAATAACTATGAAAATACTTTAAATTTATTGAAGGTGATGAAAGAATTTAGAGTGGGAAAATTCATCTTTTCATCAACAGCCGCTTTATATGGTATTCCAAATTTTATTCCTATAGGTGAAAATAATGAATTAAAACCAATTAATCCATATGGTGAATCAAAATTAATGGTTGAAAATTTATTAAGAGATGAATCTGATTTTGGTGGTTTAAAGTATGTCTCTCTTAGATATTTCAATGCTGCAGGTGCTGATTTAGACTGTGAAATTGGTGAAGATCATAATCCTGAATCTCATTTAATTCCTTTAGTATTAGATGCAGCTATTGGTAGAAGAAATAGCATATCTATTTTTGGGGATGATTATAATACACCTGATGGAACTTGTATTAGAGATTATATTCATGTAAATGATTTAGCTAATGCTCATTTAAAAGCATTACAATATTTAGAAGATCCATTTAATGATAGCGATATTTTTAATTTGGGCAATGGTAGTGGATTTTCAGTAAAAGAAGTTATAGATACTTGTAAAAAAGTTACAGGTGTTGATTTTAAGGTAAAAGTTGAAGGAAGACGTCCTGGCGATCCGGATATATTAATAGCTGATTCTAAAAAAGCAGAAGAGATTTTAAAATGGAAACCAGAAATTACAGAATTAGAAGATATAGTTGAATCTGCTTGGAAATGGCATAAAAAGATTCATCTTTAATGGTTTTATCTTTTTATAGCTTTAAAAAATATTTTCAATATTTAAAAATATTAAATTCAAGATTTTTTTTTTAATGCTTTAGAAGTTGAAGGTGTTTAAATGAATGATAATTTTGAAGAAAATGATTATGGCTTTAATAACTTTAAAGATAATAGTGATGACATCTCAAATGAATTAAATGCTAGTGAATCTAAATTAGTTGACATTAGAATTATTTTAACAGGTATAGATTATTTGGAATTTTTATCTAAAGCAGTAAGCAATTTTGATTTATCTAATTTTAATGTAAAGATTTCTTCAATAATTCCGACTAAGGATATTGAAACATCCAAAAATACGATTATTGGTGCAGATTTAGTTTTAATTGCCACTGAACCTAATGCTGAAGGTCATAAGTTATATCAAAACCTTAAAAAATCTTTAAAAACAGAGTTTAATTTTATTGAATATTTAAAACTCCCTTCATTTGATGAATTAGATGATTATGAATATGATGATTATAACAATGATAATCTTTTTGAAGATGAAATAGCTAATTCTATTATTCGCGGAGGTTTATATAGTATATCTAATTTGTCTTCAATCAACCACTCAAAAAGAAAATATCATGATTTAAAAAAAGATTTTGATGAAGAATTATTAAAGTCTGATAAAATAACTAAAGAAAATGAATTTTTAATTAAGGAATCTAAATCATTTAGAGAGAGAAATGAAAAATTATTTGAAGAACTTAAAGTACTTCAAAGAGAGTTAGATAAAATCAAATCGGATTATTCTGATTTAAAATCTAGATTTGAAGGTATTCATAGTAAAAATTCATTAGAAGTCTTTTCTTTAAATGATTTATGGTATGATTTATTTGGAGAGTATTTGTCTGAAGAGATTTATAAGTTTATTTTAATAAGTACTGATAACTTCAGACCTAAAAATCTTATGATAGGTCAGGGAGCTATTTGTGCACAATCAAAAGAAGATGCTTTAGATTGGTTAAAGATTATAAAAACTGCATTTATCTTATCTGATACAAATAAACAAGATTTAGATTACAATAATTTTAATAGTAATTTTAAATTTGATGATATTGAAGAGTTTGGTATGAGTCCTGCTTATGAAGAATCTAAAAGCTTTGATAATTTAGATTTTGCTGAATCAAGAACTTCTAATGATTCTATTTTTAAAAAATCAATTTTTGAAAATGATGTCAACATCAAAAAAGAAGATGTGTTTAATTCTCAAGTAGAAGATGATTTTATTTATAATGCAAGATTCGAAGGAAATTCAAGAAGAGAAAATAATTTTATAAATGAAAAGTTTGTTGATGAAGAAGATTTCATTGATGGGAAGTCAAATGAAATAAATTCAGATGAAATAAATAATAATAAAGAAAAAATCAATGTTTTCAATCTTAAATCAATTAAATCAATAGAAGATGAAGAAGATAATGATAATTCTAATTTTGATGAAGAGATAAGTGGCCATAATGCTGATAATGAAGATTACGACTATGATGAAGAGGATAGTGATGAAGGTGAGGATGAAGAAATTTATTCAGCATTTTCAAATCTTTGGGATTAATTAATAATTTTTAAATCTCATTATTCTTTGTTCTTTTTTATTCTTTTTTATAGCTTTTTAGTTTTTTTATCATTTATTTTTTATAGTTTTTTAGTTTATAGTGTTTTAGTTTTTTTATTAAGATTTTTTAAAATTTTTATCAAAAAGATTTATTATAAATATTAGAAAATTTATAAGTATTTATATGATATACTTTTTAACTTAATTAATTTTATTTAGGTACTTTAATGGTATATTTATAAATTTATATTAATTAAAGAATTTTTCATGTCTTAATAGGGTAATGGAGATTATATATTGAAAGATAAGTGTGGTATTATTGGAATACATTCTAAAGATGCTTCAAAGGATGTTTCTCATTTAATTTATTATGGTTTATATGCTTTACAGCATAGAGGACAAGAATCTGCAGGAATAGCTACTCATAATATTAATTATGGCTTAAATTATCATTGTGGAATGGGTTTAGTAACTGATGTTTTTAATAATGCTTTAATTAAAAGTTTAGCTGGAAATGTAGGTATTGGTCATGTAAGATATTCTACTACTGGTGAATCAAAATTAGAAAGTTCACAACCATTCTACACAGAATTAGATGATGGTTTTATAGCTATTGCTCATAATGGAGATATTGTTAACTCAGGTTATTTAAGAAAGGATTTAAATAAAAAAGGTTATGAATTTAGGTCTGATACTGATTCTGAAGTTGTTTGTTATTTAATTAAAGAAGAGGCTAAAAATGAAACTGATATTCTTAAAGTAATTGATTCTGTTTCTCAAAAATTAATTGGTTCCTATTCTTTAGTTATTTTAATTAATGATGAGCTTTATGTCTTAAGGGATCCCATGGCTATGAAACCTCTAGTTTTAGGTCAAACTGATAATCACTTTGTAGTTGCATCTGAATCAGTTGCATTTGATGTTATGAATGCTCAGTTTATCCGTGATTTAGAACCTGGTGAGTTGATCTTCTTTAAAGACAATAGAATCAATTCATATATTCTACCTTCTGCAAAGGACTCTAAATTAGCACACTGTATGTTTGAATATGTTTACTTTGCACGTCCGGATAGTGTAATAGACAAGCAAAGCGTATACAATGCAAGACTTAGAATTGGTGAAGCATTATTTAAAGAATTTCCTATTGATGCAGATTTAGTTTTACCAGTTCCAGATTCATCTATTCCTGCAGCTATTGGCTATGCAAGATCTTCAGGTATCCCTTATGGTGAAGGTTTAATTAAGAATAGGTATGTTGGAAGAACTTTTATTATGCCTACTCAAGCAGAGCGTGAAATTGCTGTAAAACTTAAGGTAAATCCATTAAAACATGAATTAAAAGGAAAAACTGTTGTTGTAATTGATGATAGTATTGTTAGAGGCACTACTTCCGAATCTTTAGTTAAAATTCTTAAAGCAGCAGGTGTTAAAGAGGTACATATGTTAATTGGCTGTCCTCCAGTAAGGGCTCCTTGTTTCTATGGTGTTGCAATGGCAACTAAAGATGAACTAATTGCAGCTAATATGGAAATTGAAGATATTAGGAAGCACTTAGGTGCTGAAACTTTAGGATATATCAGTATTGAATCTCTTATTGAAGCTATTGGTATTGAAGGTGAAAAATTATGTTTAGGATGTTTAAATGAAGAGTATCCTACTGAGATACCTGAGGATTTAGAAGCAGAATCCTATTATGATTATTATAAATCTTTAACTGATGCAGCACAGGAAGATGATTAATTTCATCTTGTTTTTATTTTATAACTTTTTTTAAATTAAATTATTTTTCTTAATTTTAAAATTAATAATATTTTATTATTTGAGTGTGTTTTTATGGTAGAATTATTAGCTCCTGCAGGAAATTTTATTTCATTAACTAGTGCATTAAAAAATGGTGCAGATGCAGTTTATATTGGTCTTGAAGAGGCTAATATGAGAATTAATGCAAGTAATTTTTCGCTTGAAGATATAAAAAAAGCAAGTGAAATAACAAAAGAATATGGAGCTAAATTATATGTCTGTACAAATACAATAATGAAGGATAAAGATATTGAAAGACTTAAAGAACAATTACCTTATATTAAAGAATATGGTGCAGATGGTATTATTTTATCAGATATTTCATTAATAGATTTAGCAATTGAAAATGGTCTTGAAGCCCATATTAGTGTTCAAGAAAATACTAGCAATTTTTATGCTTTAAAAACATTAGAGAAATTAGGTGCTAAAAGAGCTATCTTATCAAGAGAATTGTCTTTAGAAGAAATAAAAGAGATTATTCAAAAACTAAAAGAAAACTCCACTATTGAAACTGAAGTTTTTATTCATGGTGCAATGTGTATGGCTATATCTGGGAGATGTTTTTTAAGTTATGCTCTTTATGGTAGAAGTGCTAATTGTGGAGATTGCTTACAACCATGTAGAAAAGAATGGAAATTAAGTTTTGAAGAGGATGAAAATGATGATGTAATCAATACTTCTGAATCTGAAGATGAATCTTTTATAATCTCTCATTCCTATGATGGATCTTATAGAACAAATTTCTTCTCTCCAAAGGATATGGCTTTAATAGAACATATTCCAGAACTTATTGAAGCAGGAATTGACTCGTTTAAAATAGAAGGAAGAGCAAGGTCTCCTGATTATGTAGCTATGGCAGTTAAAGTTTATAGGGAGGCTATTGATTTATATCAAAAAGACCCAAAGAGCTATCAATATAATCCAAAATGGATGGAAAACTTGATGAAAGTATTCAATAGAGGTTATGATACTGGTTTTTATTTTAATATTCCTCATGAGATTAGTGAAAATAATCAATCAAAATTTATTAAAAAAGATATTGCTAAAGTTGTTAATTATTATAATAAAATTAAAGTTGCAGAACTTAAAATATGGGATGATTTAGCAGTTGGTGATGAGATTATGATTCAAGGACCAAGTACTGGTTCTATCACTCATTTCATTGATTCTATGCAAATTGATGGAAAAGCTATTGAAAAAGCAGAAAAGGGTTCTAATGTAGCAATAGCTATTGATGAGAAATTAAGGGAAAGTGATTTTGTCTATAAGTTGATTCCTCGCGGGTAATTCTTTGGTGTTGTTTATTGATTAGTTTTTTTGTGGGTAATTCTTTGGTGTTGTTTATTGATTGGTTTCTTGAATAATTTGGTGTAATAATGAAAAGACAGAAGAAAATAGCTATTTATGGAAAAGGTGGTATTGGTAAAAGTACTACAGTAGCTAATATTGCAGTAGCTTATAGTGAAGATGATAAAAAAGTTATGGTAATCGGTTGTGATCCGAAGGCTGATACTACCAGAACATTATGTGGTAAAAGAATTCCTACAATTGTAAATACTTTAAAAGATAATAAAAAGCCAGAAATTTCTGATCTGGTTTTTGAAGGCTTTAATCAAATTAAATGTGTTGAAAGTGGAGGTCCTGAACCTGGAGTAGGTTGTGCAGGACGTGGCGTTATCGTTGCTATGAAACGTTTAGAGAATTTAAATGTTTTTGATGAAGAGTTTGATGTAATTCTTTATGATGTTTTAGGTGATGTAGTTTGTGGAGGTTTTTCTGTACCTCTTAGAGAAGATTATGCTGATGAAGTATTTATTGTATCTTCTGGGGAATATATGTCTTTATATGCTGCAAATAATATATCTAAAGGAATTAAAAAATTAAAAGGAAATCTTGGTGGAATTATTTGTAATTGTAAAGGTATTGAAAATGAAGAAGAAATAGTCAATGCTTTTGCAGAGGAAATTGGAACTCATGTAATTGGACTTATTGGAAGAAGTAATTTAATTCAAAGAAGTGAATTAGATGCTAAAACTGTAGTTGAATATGCTGCAGACTCAAAAGAGGCAGAAGATTATAGAAAATTAGCAAGTGATATTTTTACTAATGATAATTATTCAACTCCTGAACCAATGGAAGATGAAGCTTTTGAAAACTTCTTTAAATCATTTATTGATTAATTGATTTATTTTTTTCTTTTATTTTTCACCTATTATTTTATTTCTCACCTATTATTTTATTTTTCATCTATTATTTTATTATTTTTATATTAATTCTTTTTTATAGTAATTTAAATCATAATATTCAATATTTAGCTCATTATATGCATTTTTTACAGAGTTTAGTGTATCTCTTTTTCTTTTAAAATAAATTAAATGTGATTTACAATTACAGTCAGAACATCCAAACTTTGGAACTTCTTCACCATTTTTAGCTATTTTATTCGCTAAATCACATTCAATCTTTTTATTTGAGATATTAAATAGAATGTCTCTTATGGTGCTATTTTGGCTTTTCAATAAATAATCAATATGCCAATGCATTTTTTTATCATCAGATAGGTGTCTATTTATTCTTGAGATGAGTGAATTCATTGCTGAACCTATGTAAACATAGTATCCTTTCTTAAATTTATAGTCTTGATATAGATGTCCTATTTTAAGTTTCTCACTTTTTTTCATAGATATTATTAAACAGTAGCAACCTCTCATAATTCAACAACTTTTTTATTTTTATTTAAAATTATAGTTTATTATTTTTATTTAATTAATTGTATGGCTTTCTGTGTTTGTGATTTTGTGTTTTTTGTATATTTGTTTTTTTATTTAATAAAAAGCAGATATTTAAAATAATTTAGTTTGTATTGTTTTTTCATTAATTATAAAACTTTCTTGATTCATTTCTTTAATTTCATCACTTTCTTTTATATCCCCTATTAAAAGAGGTGATTTTGGATTGTGAAGTTTTAAGTTTCTTTTAACTAAATTTTTATTTGCATTTGCATAACAATATAAACATCCGTGATTACAAGTGTTATATTCACCTATATCATTGTTTAAAAGGCAATAGCATTGTCCATTTCTTGCTTTTTCTTTAGGAATATTTAGCTTTTTATTAATTACTCTTTCTATTACTTCTTTTGTCATACAACCTCTTGAATCAATACCGAATTTTTCTAATTCAGTTCCTTCAACACATGTTTTTACTTTTATATTATTTTCATTTCCTATTTTAGCAAATTCCTTTCCTATTTCTAGGCGTTCCTCTCTATTTACTGTATTTACATTTGGAAAGTTACGTTTGGTTTTTTCATATAAATCAATAAAACTTATTATAACTTCAGTTGTGTAATTAGATAAAGATCTTGCAATATGGTTAAAAGTCTCTATGTGATTATCTAATGTGTATTTTTCATTGATAAAAATAGGATCATATCTCCAAGATACTTTTTCTTTACCTAATTTCTCTGAAAGATATTTAAAACTTTCTATAACTTCATTAACTGGTGGAACATTAGGTTCTACTTCTCTTTCATAGGGGGTGATTGTTATATGCCAGTATTGATTAAATTTAGATATTTTATCAAGACTTTTAAACATTGGCTTTGGGTTTTTTGTACAAAAAATTATACAGTCAATTAGTTCAGCTTTTAGTTTATATGAATAAATTTGATGTTTTCCATAGGGATTTCTTACATAAAGGAATCCTTCATCTATTCTATTATAGAACCATTCACTAAAAAATCCAGGAATATCTGTTATTAAGCCAGTATTTAAAATCATATTATTTCTCCTTTTTCTATTTGTATATATGATAAAATCTTGATTATGGAATTTAAATATTTATTTAAATTATTTATTAGATTATTTATTAAATTATTTATTTAAATTATTTATTAAATTAGCTATTAATATATTCTTTTTTTAAAAATATTTTTATAAAATAATTTTCAAAAGATTTATTATGAATTTTAAAATTAGAGCAAAGGGACATAAAAATGTAATATCAAAACATAAATCTACATTTGAAATAACTAAAGATAAAGACCTTAGTTTATCTGGTGATTGTATAATTGGTTTAGATATAGATAAATCTATGGATGATTTTCCAGAAGAATTTAAAAAGAAATTAGCTAATGATAATACAAAAGTTATAGTAGAATTAGTTACTCCTAATGCATCAGATAAAATAGAAGGTTTTGGGCATAATGATTTAAGCCTTTCTCATCCAACAGATATAGTTTGTAGAAAAAGTACATTTGTATGTTCTAGAACTTTAATGATTAAATCTAATAAAGGAGCTATTGATTTAAACAGAGATTTAATAAATGATTTAGCTAATGGTGAATCTATGGATGTAAATATTAAACTTATTTAATTTAAACCCTTTTATTTCATTTTGTAGTAAGATTTAAATAAGATAATAAAGAAACTATATATTACTGTATTGTTTATATGGTATATTAATTTATTATTTCTATCTTAGTTATTTTAATGCAGGGGTGGTCGAGCGGTCAAAGGCGCTAGGTTGAGGGCCTAGTGGGTTAGTCCCTTCGCGGGTTCGATTCCCGTCCCCTGCACTTTTTATAAATCTATTTTTCGTTTACTAATCTTTTAATTTTTTTAATTGTTTTTTATTTATTTTTTTAAATATCTTCCTAAGCCCTATTTTTTCATCAAATTTATATATTCTTATTAATAAACTAGTATTATAATAAAGTAATAATTTATTAATTTAGATTTTTAAAAATATTTTAATTATTAATTTTTTTTAAATTAATTTAAATTAGTGGAAATAATAAATTATATTTATTTGAGGTGTAATAATGAAAGCAGTTATTCCAGCAGCAGGTTTAGGAACAAGGTTTTTACCTTCAACTAAGGCTCAACCAAAAGAAATGTTACCTGTTTATGATAAACCTACTATTCAGTATGTAATTGAAGAGTCTGTTAATTCTGGTGTAGATGATATATTAATTGTCACTGGTAAAGGAAAAAGGTCAATTGAAGATCATTTTGATAGATCTTTTGAATTAGAACACCATTTAAGAACAAAAGGAAAGGAAGACTTTTTAAAAGAAATTGAATACATTTCTGAATTAGCAGATATTCATTTTATCAGACAAAAAAAGCAAAAAGGTCTTGGTGATGCGATTTATTGTGCAAAAAAACATGTTGGAAATGATCCATTTGTAGTGATGTTAGGAGACACCATTACTAAAGATACAGTTCCATGTACAAAACAATTGATTGACAGTTATGAAAAATTTGGTAAGTCTGTAATTGCTTTAGAAAAAGTTCCAGATGAAAAAGTTGAAAGATATGGTATTATTGGTGGAGAGGAAATTGAAGATTCAATCTATAAAATTGATAAATTAGTTGAAAAACCACCTCTTAGTGTGGCGCCAAGTAATTTAGCTATTATGGGCAGATATGTTCTCACTCCTGATATTTTTGATCATATAGAAAATATAGAACCTGGATACGGTGGAGAGATTCAATTAACTGATGCATTATCTAAACTTGATGAAATATATGGGCAAATATTTAGAGGTGAATCTTTTGATATTGGTAATCGTATTGACTGGTTAAAAACTTCTTTAAAATTTGCTTTAGAAGATGAAGAAGCAAGAGATGTTATCTTAGAATTTATTCATGGTGATTTGATATAATAATTTTAGATTTAAATATTATTTAGCTTCTTGATTTAAAGTTTATGATTAATTATTTCATTTTATGGATTTTTATAAGTTTTTTGTGATTAGATGATTAATAAAGAAAGTCCTAAAGAAGAAATAGAAGAGTTAAAAATACAACTTTCTAATTATAGGAAAGAGAACAGTATTCTTAAAGAAAGATGCAAATCCTATGAAGATAGAATTGAACATTTTGCCATTGAAAGAGAAAAACTTTCAAGAGATATTATGAGATTTGAGTCCTTAGAATTAGAAATTAGACAATATGATATAGAAGAATTAGCTCTTGAAATGAAAAAGTTAAATCATAGAATTGATATTTTAAGGAGATATCTTAAAACTGAAAGGGAAGATAATGAAAAATTAAATGGATTAATTGATAAGCTAACTAAAGAATTAAATGATGCTAATTATGAAATTGCTAAATTAGAAACTGAATTTAAGAAATTAAGAATTCGTAAAAATCAAAGAACTTTTTTCTTAGAAAATCGTTTAGATATAGCATATACTAAATTAGCTCAATTAAAATACACTTTAAATGAATATGAAGAATTGGGATTTTTTGATAGAATTCGAGGTAAAAAACCTAAAAGTTATGATGAAATTGATATTTAATTTTTAATATTTGCTTTTAATATTTTCTAGTATTTTTAATTTTTAATATTTGCTTTTAATATTTTTTAGTATTTTTAATTTTAATACTTTAGAGTATTTTTAATTTTTATTTGATTCAAGGTGTTATTTATGGAAACTCAAAGAATTATGGTTACTGGTGGAAGTGGATTTATAGGTACTAATCTTGTTAATGAACTTAGAACTAGAGGGCATGAAGTTTTGTCTGTTGATTTATTACATCATGAAGATGAGGCTGATTTATATTCTGATTCTTACTCTGACTATGTAAGGGGAGATATTCGTAATTATCGTCAAATGGAAAGAATTTTTGATGATAATGATAGATTTGATTATGTTTATAATTTAGCTGCAGAATATGGTAGATGGAATGGTGAAGGTTACTATGAAAATCTTTGGGAAACTAATGTTATTGGTTTAAAAAATATGATTCGCCTTCAAGAAAAATTAGATTTTAGGATGATTTCCTTTTCATCTGCTGAAGTTTATGGTGATTATGAAGGAATTATGACTGAAGATGTAATGGAAAACAGACCAATAAAAGACACTTATCAAATGAATGATTATGCTATTTCTAAATGGGCTGGAGAATTAATGTGTATGAACTCTGCTACAATGTTTGGAACTGAAACTGTAAGAGTCCGTCCTGTAAATTGTTATGGTCCTCATGAAGCTTACTCTCCATACAAAGGATTCATTCCTATTTTTATTTATAAGGCACTTCATGGATTACCTTATTCTGTTCATAAAGGCCATAAAAGAATTATTGATTATGTAGAAGATACTGCAAATACTTTTGCAAATATTGTAGATAATTTTATTTCTGGTGAAGTGTATAATGTTGGAAGTAAACAAGAATGGGAAATGACTATTGAAGAATACTCTGATTTAGTTTTAGAGGCAGTAGGTGTTGATGATTCTTTAGTAACTTATACTCCTGCTGAAGAATTTACTACTAAAGTTAAAACTATTGATTTTTCAAAAGCTATTCAGGATTTAAAACATAATCCAAAAGTTTCTCCTAAAGAAGGAATTAAGAGAACTGTAGAATGGATGAAATGGTATTATAGAATTGAAGATTAATTTTTAATTTTCATTTTATTTCTAGATTTTTTCCTGTATTTTTTTAACAACATTTATTTTTAAGTGATAAAATGCTAAATTCAATTGCTATTATTCCAACATATAATGAAGAGGTAGCTATTGGTTCTATTGTTCTTAGAACTCTCCAATATGTAGATAAAGTTCTTATAGTAAATGATGGTAGTGATGATAAAACTGAAGAGGTAGCTAAATTAGCTGGTGCTGAAGTAATTAATCATGCTAAGAATTTAGGTAAAGGTGAAGCTTTAAAATCTGCTTTTCAAGCAATAGGTGATGCTTATATTATAGTTACTATAGATGGTGATGGTCAACATAATCCTGATGAAATTCCTAATTTAATTAAACCTATTCTTGAAGATGGTGCTGATTTAGTTAATGGTAGTAGGTATATGAATGGACCTGAGGAAAATACTCCTGCTTATAGGAGAGTAGGTCAACAAGTTCTGGATGCTGCTACAAATATCTCTGCAGGAATTAAAATTACAGATTCTCAAAGTGGCTTTAGAGCATTTTCTAATAAAGCAAAAGATTGTTTCAGATTTAAAGATACTGGTTTTGGTATTGAAAGTGAAATGCTTGTAGATGCTGCAGAGGCAGGTTTAAAAATAGTTGAAGTGCCTATCACTGTTCGTTATGATGTTGATGGTTCTACTAAAGATCCTATAACTCATGGAGTTGGTGTTTTACTAAAAATTACTAAAGATAAAGTACTTAGAATTTTAAAAAAATAGTTCTTTTATTTTTTTTCTAAAAAGTTCTTTTTATTCTTTTTTTAAATAGTTCTTTTTATTCTTTTTTAAAATGGTTTTTTATTTTATTATAAAAATTTAATTTCTACTTTTTATATAATTTAATAATTTTTTTTTTAAAAATAAATTTTAGCTATTATTATATTAATATCTAATAATTAGAATCGTTGTGGTTTTAACTTTTTAGTTTTTTCTTTACTTGCATTTTTTGCAGCTTCTTCATATTTGTCACAAATAGAATTCACTTCACCCATGTCTATAACTTTTCCTTTATCAATCCAAATAGCTTTATCACAAATAGTTCTAATTTCCTTTATAGAATGTGAAACAAGTAAAACTGTTGTATTAGACTCCATTAATGAGTGGAGTTTCTCTTTACTTTTTTTTCTAAAATTAATGTCTCCTACTCCAAGAACTTCATCAAGAATTAAAATATCTGGATTAACCATAGTAGCTATTGAAAATCCAAGTTTTGATAACATACCAGATGAATAGTTTTTAACTGGAAGATTAATAAATTCACTAAGTTCAGAAAATTCAAGGATTTCATCATATTTTGACCTTAAAAATTCTTCATCATATCCTAGAATAGCACCATTTAAAAAAACATTTTCTCTTCCAGAATAGTTTTTATCAAATCCTGCTCCTAATGATAAAAGAGGTGCAATATTTCCATTAACTATTAATTCTCCTTCATCAGGAGTGTAAACCCCAGAAATAATTTTTAGTAAAGTACTTTTTCCAGCACCATTAAAACCTATAATTCCTACTTTTTCCCCTTTATAAATTTTAAATGATACATCATTTGTAGCTTTAAAAATAGTTTTTTTTTCTTTAGTTCTATTTAATGTTCTAATAACATACTCTTTTAAGTTATCTATTTTGTCATTACCGATTTTAAAACTTAAAGAAACATTTTTTAATTCAATTGCTATATTATTTTCTTCTTTATTTTCTAAAAGTTTTTCTTCTTTCTTAGGTGAGATAATATTACGGAATAGATTAATAATTTTAGCAATAATATTTTCTTCATTTTCTTGTTTATTATTCATATTATCTCTCCTAGAATTTTAACTATTGTGATAAGTATTTTGACATTTATTTTTTTATTCTAATTTTAAAAATATATTTTAGATACTTCTTTTTTAAATTTAATATTAAATAATGCTTTTATAATTCTAAAACAATTTTATCTTTTATAATTCTAAAGTAATTTTATCTTGATATTTCTTGAATATAAATATTCCTATAAAGAATATTATGATGGAAAATATAAATGTAGTTATCATTATTCTATTTGATGGGAATCTTCCAAACATTATAAATTCTCTAAATTGTGCAATAATACCATAAATAGGATTAAGCTCCATATAACCCCTTAAAGGTTGTGGAACTATAGTCATTGGGTAGAATATTGCACATGCATATGTTAATAAACTTGTAAAAATTTTGTATAAATATTCAATATCAGTAAATTTAGTACAAACAATAGCTAAGAGTAGCCCAACACCAATAACCAATATAAATAATATTATTATAGGAATTATTGCAAATACTGACATAGTGTGGAAGGGAGATCTTGTTACAATCATAATTGCTATCATAACTATTAAAGACATAAAGAAATTAAGAAATTCTGAGCAGACACTACCTAAAGCAAATATATATCTTGGAACATAAATCTTTTGTAAAATTCCTCTATTACTTTTAATGGAAGTCATAGCTGCCTTTGTTCCTGCATTAAAAAAGTCAAGTATGCAACGGCCAGCCATAAAGTAAACTGGAAAATTTTCAATATCTCTTGCAAAAAATGTTGAAAATATTGCAGTTAAAATAGCCATGGTTATTAAAGGATTTAAAAAACTCCAAAGAATTCCTAATACAGAATCTTTGTATTTAGAAGTAAAATTCTTTTTAATCAATTGTTTAAGCAAGAAATTTTCACTCGTTCCTTTTTTTAAAAACTCCAATGTCATTTTTTTACCTTAGTTAATTAGATTATTTAAAATTTTTTAGATAGAATTTTCTATTAAGTTTATAATAACAAAAAATCTAAAATATTAAATTATTATTATTTAAATTGTTTATATATAAATATATATTTAAATTTATTTATTTAACATTATTAATATATTATTTTTAGTTTTAATAGTTTTCTATAATTTAACCTACAAAATAATCTAAAATAATATTTTGATAAAAAAACTTTTATTGTAATTATTTTAATAAGTAATCTTTAATACTATAAATTATATTTGTTATTATCAATAAATTCCTATTATTTAATATTTAAACTGATATGATAGGTCATGGTGGATTTAATCAAGAATTATGAACTTGGTCTTATCTTAGTTCATTAGCATTAGATACTCTGGATTTTTTAAGTAATTCTTTAATATGGATAAGGAAAATAAGTTAGATGGCTTGTGGGATTCATTAAATTGCTAAATTGAATCATATTAATGAGTTAATAGAAAATTTTACCATGGTTTATTAATTATTTATAAGATTAAATTATATTAATAATGACAAACAAAATTATAGTAAAAAGTATAAAATTTAAAATTATATTATTTTGATTATATTTTAAAAATTAAGGAGAGATATGATGAAATTTGAAGATTTAATAGCAAAATGCCCAAAATGTGGTTCTACTGATAAAACTGCTCATAGAAGATTTATTGATAATCATCATGCACATGCTGAACTAAAAGAATTTAAATGTGATAATTGCGGATATGTTTTTGAAACTGGTAAAGATTATGAAGATTCAGAAGAAAAAACAATTAAAAAAGATATTATCACTGAATTAAATAAAAAACTCTAATTTATTTTCTTTTTAAATCAATTTTGTTTAGAATGGTTGAATTGTTGTAAATCTTGTTTTGTTTGGAGTGATAAAATGACTTTTCATGTAATGATTATACCTACTTTAGGATGTCCATCAAATTGTGCTTATTGTTGGGGTTCTGAAGAAAATGCAGAATTAATGGATATTGACGTAATTAATCAAATTGTTAAATGGTTAGCTAATTTTAGGGATGAACCTGTGCATTTCACTTTCCATGGTGGTGAACCTTTACTTGCTGGTTATGAATTTTACAAAAAAGCACTTCCATTACTTAATGATGCTACTACTCATGAAACTGAAGGTTTTTCATTACAAAGTAATTTATGGCTTTTAGATGAAGATATGGCTAAATTATTCTCTAAATATAATGTTGCTGTAAGTACAAGTATTGATGGCCCTAAAGAAATAAATGATTATCAAAGGGGAGAAGGTTATTTTGATAAAACAACGAAAGCTGTTAAATTAGCTAGTGATAATGATATAGATATCAATTTTGTTTGTACTTTTACTTCATACTCTAAAGATTTCTCAGATGAGATTTATGATTTCTTTAAGAAAAATGGTTTAAACTTAAAAATACATGCTGCTTTACCTTCATTACGTGGGGATAATGCAGATTTATGGGCTCTTCCTCAAGAAGAACATGGAAAATTATTAATTAATTGGTTAGATAAATATTTGTATGATTTAGATAAGTTTGCTATTATGGATTTGGACCATATTGCAAAAAGCAGTCTTAGAAGGGTAGGTACTCTTTGTACATTTAATGATTGTATGGGAACTACTTTAGCTGTAGGACATGATGGTTCTATTTATCCTTGTTACCGTTTTGTGGGTATGGATGAATATATAATGGGTAATGTTTATGATGAACCTTCTATGGAGGATTTGGAGAAATCTAAAGCATGGGATAAGCTAATGGAGTTTAAAGATTTTGTTGATGAGGATTGTGCAGATTGTAAATTTATTAAATTCTGCAGAGGTGGATGTCCTTATAATGGAATTGTAGCTACTCAATCTCCAAGAGCAGTTGACCCTCAATGTGAAGCTTATAAAATGATCTTTGCTGAAGTTTCTAGAAGAGCTAATGAAGACTTTAAGAAAAATGCATTAGCTGCATTTGGAGGAGCTCCAAAACTAAGAAAAGAAGGAGATCCTTTCTCAATTATGGATTTAATGACTAAAATGTAATTATTTTATTTTTAATTGTTTTTAATCATTTTTTATTATTTTTAGTTTTATTATTTTCTCTAGTTTTTTTAATCAATTTACTCTTTTTATTTATAGATAACTATTAATAATATGTAAATTAAATAAATAGTTATATTATATTTTATTTGCATTTCTTTTTAGATTTGTAATGATTAGATATAATTTAATTATAAAAATACATTTATTGAAAAAATTTTATTTAAATTTATATATTTTAGAGGCATGTTATGTTTATTAAAATTAGGAGAGATACTTTAATAATTTTACTACTCGCTTTTATCTTAATTGTTTGTGGTAGATTAATAATTTATGTAGCATATGCATCCTCTGCTGAAGTCGCTGAAGGAGTACCTATTGCAGGTATTATTGTTAAAGGAAATGATATTGTTCCTATTGACAGTATTCGTTATAATGTTGAAAATTCTGGTTTAAGAGAAGGTAGTTATATTGATGGAGATATTCTTAGAACATCAATAAGGGAACTGCCTGTGACTGAGGCCGAGGTTAATGCAGAGAAATTCGTTAGAAGATCAACAATTCCAGGTACTAAAATTGCTCCTATTGCAGGAGCTGATGTTACTGTAAATAAACAAACTGGTATTGTTACTGTTACAGTTATTGAAGATTTCTCAACTATTAATATTACAGGAAATAGTACTACTTCTTCTGATAATTCTAATCTTGGTAAATCAACAAGTGTTTATAATTACAGTATTGCTGGATAGGAGGTTAAAATTTGGATAAAAAAATTAATATAATAATTGGTTTGGTATTTTTAGTTTTAATGCTCTTTTCAGTTATGGCTAGTGTTTCAGCTACTTGTAATGTAATTGTTATTACCGATCCAAGTGGTGAAGATCCTAATGGTGCTGCTGCAGGAAGTATGTCCTTTGCAAATAATATGTTCCAATCTTCATTTATTATGTCAAAAAATGATGGTTATGCTGTGCTTTCAGGAGGGGAAGGTAATGGTACAGAAAGGAACTATGCGATTATTGATGCACTTGGAGCAATGCAACATGGTTCAAGTCCGGCATCTGCAGCTGCTTTAGCTAGTAGTTTTGATGGTATTCGTTTAGTTATCGGCGGACCTTCAATGGGAGCAGCTATTGGTGGAGATTATAATGCATATCTTGTTGTAGTAGATAATGATGGAACTATTAGAGTTACTCACCATGAAGGTGGTGTTGTGCAATTACCTCAAGGTTCAAAAGGAGCTATTATTCACTTAAGAAACAGTCATGGTAACCCTATGTCTGGTACTGCAGACCGTGTACGTAGACAAACTGCAGTAAACATTGGTAAAATGATTAGGGACGGGTATCCTGCTACTTATATCGTTGGAAAGGCAATGGAAGAAGTTGCTAAAGACTCTGGTGAGAAATATGGTGGTGGTGCAGTAAACCTTGTTTCATTAATTAGTACTGGAGATATGTTTGTACCAGATCAAGTAAATACTACTGGTTATCCAATGGATGAGAATTATTCTAAAGTTTGCTTACATTGTGGTTGGGCAACTGGTTATCCTGATGCAGAAAATTATAATGTCTGTCCAATTTGTAATAATGAATTAGAGGTTCGTTCTGCTACAGATGTTTTAATTAATGCTATCACTGTATCTAAAGACTCTGTTTCTGTTTCTGTTTATGGAAGTGAAAAAGGAGGATTGGCCGATATCACTCGTGAAGTAGTAAAAGCATCTGTTAAGAAGTATGGTTATAATGCATCGACTATAGCAGGTTCTATTAATAAGGGTATTAATAATGGTCTTATTGTTGGAGTAGATTATGTAGAACCTAGTGATTTAAATGTAAAACCAGATGTTCGTGCTGTAGGTGTATATTATAATCCTTTACCAAATGGTAGAACTTCTCCTGCATGGAATTTACCTATTAATTCTATCGTGCTTACTATTTTAGGTTCTATTCAAACAGCAATTGGTTTTGTTTTAATAGTTTTAGTAGTATTTAGAACAAGATTGCTTAAATCATTTAGAGATCGCATATCCTAAATTTTTACCAATTTATTTATTTTTTATTTTTATTTTTTTAAATGTCTTATTTTTTATTCTTATTTTTTAATTTTTGGCTTTTTTTTAATGTCTTATTTTTTATTCTTATTTTTTAATTTTTGGCTTTTTTTTAAATGTCTTATTTTTATTTATTTATTCATTTTTTTCTATATTTTCCCTATATTTTCCCTATATTTTTTCTATATTTTTTTATTCATTTAATTAAAATTAATTATTATTCAATTTTTTTAAATTTTTATTTGTTTTTATTTAGTTTTATAAATTTTATTGTTTATTATGTAATTTAATTAGTTTTTAATAGAAATCTATTTAAATAAAGAAATATAAATTACCTATTGTGTTAATTAATATAAATTATTTTTGTTATGATTTGTATTTTATTTTTTATCTAATCATTTAATGTTTTTCATATTTTTTAAAAATTTTTATAAAATTTATTTTTAGTAGGTTTTAAATTCTTTTTAAATTTTAATTTAAAATCATTATTTTTGATTAAATTATGTAATAATAGTGATAATATGGCTTTAGTATTAATTAGAGGAGAAAGTAATTCAAAGATTCTTAATGCAATTGCAGATGTTGAAAGACATGCAAAGTTAAATTTAACTACAAAACCAAAAAAGATTGATGCAAAATTTGCAGATAAAATTGTTGAAAATATATTAAAAGCTCCTTTAAGAACTAAATCAAAGGTTGCTACTGCTTTTCGTATAAAAGAAGATACTGCTACTGCAATTGTACAAATAAAAAAAATTCATCCTCCAGCTCATATTGTTGTTATTAGCAATGGTTATGATGATTATAAAGAATTAAACAAAGTTTTAAATGATGCAAAGGTCTTTAGAGGATATTATTCAGGTAAAAATCAATCTACTCAAATGAAAGATTATAAACCTAATAAAAAGAACAGTAATGAGTCTTTAAATAATTATAATTAATCATTTAATATGCTTTCCGATTTTTAAGATATATTTTTATTATTTAACCTTTATTTTGGTTTTTTCTATTTTTATTTTATTTTAGTTTCCTATTTTTTATTTTTATGTTAATTTTCTATTTTTTAGCTGCTTCCTATTTTCTCATTGCTTTATTTTAATATAATTTATAAAGTTATTGATTACTTGATTAAGTGAAATATATAAGTGAAATATATACTTAAAATTAATTTAAAAGTATATATAAAATAGATAACATATATTTAAGTATGAATTGTGAAATATGTGGTAAACCTATGGAAGGTAAGCCTATAAGAACAAAAATTGACGGTTCAGTTTTAGAAGTTTGTAAAGAATGTTCTAAATTTGGTAGAGTTCAAAAAGACACAGCTCTTGAGAGAAAATTCACCTCAAGAAATAAAAAAGCTAAAAAACAAAACCAAAATAAACCTCAAGGAAGTAGAGGGAACATTCAAAGAAGACCTAGAGAAGAAGCAATTGATGAGTTAGCTGAAGATTATAGTAGTATAATTAGAAAAGCTCGTGAATCTAGAGGCTGGACTAGAGAAGAATTAGGTGCTAAGATTTATGAAAAGGTTTCAGTAATTAATAGGATAGAGTCTGGAAAGATGGAACCTGATTTAAAACTTGCTAAAAAATTTGAAAAGACTTTAAATATTGCGTTAATTGAAAAATATGATGCAATGGATTTAGAATCATTTAAAAGTTCTGCATCAGGACCAAATACTTTAGGAAGTGTTGTAAAAATAAAAAGAAAATAATCTTACAGTCATTTTTTTATTGTTTTAATTTTTTTATGATTGATTGCATTGTTTATTAATTGTTTATTAATTGTTTATTGGATTATTTACCTTTATTATTCATATTTATGATTCCTGTCTATGATTCATTTTTATCATCTAATTTATATCAGTTTCTTTTTTAATTTTTTTTAAAATTTTTTTATTAAATTGTTTTTCTTACCAATATTAAGAAAAACTTTATATATTACTACTTATAAATTATTTTATAATCTACGAATATTTAGGTTTTGATAAAAATTATAATAAAAATTAAAGAATTTTGATTAATTTTAATTATTAAAATCTATCTTTTTAATGTGAAATTTCGTTGTAAAAATATTTAAAAAATTATACAAACTAAGAATTCAAATATAATTTTTAATATAATCTTTAAATTAAAATTTATATTTTAAAATATTATAATCTTAAAGGAGGAGTATAATATGGAAGATTCTCCAAATGAAGTTCAAAATATTAATAGCTCTGCTAAAATAGAAGAAGTAGAAGAACCTAAAACCCGTGAAGAACTTCAAAAAGAAGTAGATTTACTTAAAGCAGAAAATACAAAAACTAAACGTAATCTTATGTGGAAAGTTAGAAAGCTTGAAAAAGATAAAATTCTAACTGAAAACGAAAAAATACGTTTAGAAAGAGAGTTAAAATCATTAAGAGGTGAAGTAGAAAGATTCAGATCACCTCCGCTTATATTAGCTACTATTACTGAAATTATAGATGATTCCAGAATGACTGTAAAAAGTAGTACAGGACCAAATTTCCTTATTAATTATTCAAAATTTTTAGATGAAAAATTACTACGTCCTGGTTCTAGAGTAGCTTTAAATCAACAAACCTTTGGTGTTGTTGAGGTATTACCTTCTGAGAAGGATGCAAATGTTTCTGGAATGGAAATTGAAACTAAACCTGATGTTACTTACGACATCATTGGAGGTTTAGATGATCAAATTCTTGAAGTTAAAGAGACAGTAGAATTACCTTTAAAACATCCGGAATTATTTGAAAAAGTTGGTATCGATCCACCTAAAGGTATTTTGTTATATGGACCACCTGGAACTGGTAAAACATTACTTGCTAAAGCAGTAGCTAATGAAACTAATGCTACATTCATTAAAGTCGTTGCTTCTGAGTTTGTTAAAAAATACATTGGTGAAGGAGCAAGAATGGTTAGAGAAGTATTTGAGCTTGCTAAAGAAAAAGCACCAAGTATCATATTTATTGATGAGCTTGATGCAGTTGCTGCACAAAGACTTAAAAGTTCTACCAGTGGAGATAGAGAGGTTCAAAGAACTCTTATGCAATTACTTGCAGAGTTAGATGGTTTTGAATCTCGTGGAGATATTGGTATTATTGGTGCAACTAATAGGCCAGATATCTTAGATCCAGCTTTACTTAGGCCTGGAAGATTTGACAGATTTATTGAAGTTCCAGCTCCAAATGAAGATGGCAGACGTGAAATCTTTAAAATTCATACTAAAAAAATGAATATAGCTCCTGAAGTTAGTATAAATACTTTAGTTGAACTTACTGATGGTGTTTCTGGTGCTGATTTAAAGGCTATTTGTACAGAAGCTGGTATGTTTGCTATTCGTGAAGAAAGAGACCAAATTTACAGTAAAGACTTTATGGATGCAATTGATAAAATTATGGGTAAAAATAAAAGTGGTCAATTAAATGAAAATGGTGGAGTGATGTTTGGTTAATTCCAAATATTTACTTTTTTCTTTTCTTGATTTTATTTTTATTTCATTTTAAATTTTATTTCATAAAGCTTTTAATTTTCTTTTAGTTTTATTTTAGTAAAATTTCATAAAGTTGGTTTTTAATTTTCTTTTAGTTTTATTTTAGTAAAATTTCATAAAGTTGGTTTTTAATTTTCTTTTAGTTTTATTTTAGTAAAATTTCATAAAGTTGGTTTTTAATTTTCTTTTAGTAAAATTGATTTTTTATTTTTTAATATTATTAATTTATTATAATCATATAATGGCCTGTGATGAACCCTATGAGCTCTGATATGTGATGAATGATGGGCGATCTGAGGCCATTATTCTATTTTTTTAATGTTTCTTTGAATAACCCTATTTTTTTAGTTTTCCAATATTTTTTTAATTTTAGATTATTTCTAATAATTATTTCTAATAGTTTCTAGTTCTAATATATAATTATAACTTATTTTTCTAATTAACAAAACCCTTAATATAAATCATATAATAAAATATAAAAAACTTTTATAAACTTTAAGTAAGTGTTTTCTAGTTCTATTAGTGTTTTATCAGAGATTTTATTTGAAATAATTATTTTTTTAAGCTTTATTTTTTAAAAGTTTATATATATTAGAAAATAGATAGTTATAATTAAAGAATATAGGAGCATTATTTTGTCAACTAAATTTAATGAAGAATATTTTCAAGATTTTCAAGAGGATATTAAATTTTTAATTAATTCGGATATTCGATTGGAAATTTTAGGCTATTTATATAATTCTTCAGCTTCAATAAAAGAGATAGAAGAGAGAACTAATTTTAGCTATAGTTCTATTTTAGACAATATAAATAAACTAGAACAGAGAAAGTTTATTTTTAGTATAGATGATAAATTCTATTTATATAATAAAACAAAACTTAAATTAACAAATATACTTTATTTTAATAAGACCACCAATTTTTTAAGAGATAATTCTGATTTTTTAAACCAGTCTCTTATTGATATAAATATAGACACTATTAAAGACTTATCTGCCCTTGAAGGTTCTAAATTAATAGAATCTAATAATATTGATTTATTTAAGCCTACTGAGATTTTTCAAGATTCTTTAATGGGTTTTAAATTTTTAAAAGGAATATTTCCTTATTTCCATCCTAACCATTATGATATTATTAGTTATTGGATTGATAATGATTGTACTGTAGAATTAATTCTTCCTGATGCAGTTTCTGAAGCTGTAAAAAATTTTATTAAAGATTATTTACCTAAAAGTCCGGCTATTAAAAATAAGCATGTCAAATTAAAACCTAATGATTCTAATATTCAGTTTGCTTTTACTGTTTCTGATAAATGTTTAGTTTTAGCTTTTTATACAAAAAATGGTCAATTTAATCAAAATGCAGTAATTACTTCAACTAACCAAGAAGCTATAAATTTTGGATTAAAACTTTTTGAAGAGTATGAAAAATTATGTGGTGATTATGTTTCACTAGATTATATTATTTATCCTGATGGAAGGGGGAAAAATTATTAATTCTGAATTTTTTGATGGAATAAGTGATTTAGAAGATTTCAATCTATTAAAATTTATAATTACATCTGAGATAAGATTAAAATTATTATTTAGCTTATATGAATCTACAAAATCAATAAAAGAATTAGAATCTGAGTTTAATAGAAAATCCGCTAATATATCTCGTGGTTTAAATGAATTAAAAGGATGTAAATTAATTACCAGATTGCCTGATAAACGTTATGCTATAAGCTCTATAGGTTTTTTACTAGCAAAAAATATAGAGAATTTAATGTATGATTGTGAAAGTATCGATTCTAAAAGTGAATTTTGGGAAAATCATTCGATTAAATCTATTCCAAACAGATTTTTAAAGGAGTTATTATTCTTTAATAATTCAACTTTAGTAAAATCAACAATCACTGAATTTGCAAAGCCTATTAATGTATATTTGGAAAATATTAAAGAATCTACGGAAATTTCTATGATTTTACCAGTATACTCTAAAATTTTCATGGATTCTATTAATGAGGCTTTAATTAATCATGGAGGTCATTTAGACTTAATAACTACTAAAAACATTCATGATTTAATATTAAAATCTGATTCAGATAATTATTTTAAGTCTTTAGTAAGAGATAAAAAAATTAATTATTATATGGTTGATGATTTAGCTAATATATTTTTCACTGCTACAGATACCTTTGCTTCATTGTACCTTTTCTTTGATGATGTGGTCTTTGATAGTTCTGAGATGTTATTAATAGAGGATTTATCTAGCTTAAGTGATGCTTATAGGTTCTATAATTCTTATAAAACTTACATTTTTAAATAATTTTTTAGTTTTTTACTATTTTTCTTTATAGTCACTTTTAATTTTAGTTATTTTTTTGGCTATTTTATTTAATTTTTTTCTTATATATTTAAACATTTAATTTATATCATTGGATTGAATTTTTATCATCGACTTGTTTTTTATCATTTGAATCTAAATTTTTTTCTTTTTATTAGATTTATTACTATTTTCATAATTTTTATTAATATTTTAATTTAATTTCATTTAGATAAAATTTTATCTTAAAGTCTTAAAAATAGTATTAACTTTATATTTATTCTTTAATTTGATAAATATGTATTGAAAAATAGCAAATTTTATATATAAAATTTATTAAACCTTTATTAAACAAATGTTTATATTATTTCTATTATTATTATTTAAATTAGATGGCTTTTATCATATTTTTTTAGAAATAAGTTTTTTTTAAACCAATTTTTAAAAATTTTCTTTTAAAAGTTTTTTATATATTTTTAGATATTTTAAAACAATAATAGATTTTTATAAACCTTTTGTTTTTATTGAGGTGAAATTATGGCAACTTTTAAAGGATTTGCAATGAAAAAAATTGGTGAAACTGGTTGGGTAGAAAAAGAAGTTCCTGAATGTGGACCTATGGATGCAATTATTAAACCAACTTGTGTATCACCATGTACTTCAGATATTCACACTGTGTGGGAAGGAGCTATCGGTGAGAGAACTGATATGGTCTTAGGTCACGAAGCAGTTGGTGAAGTTGTTGAAGTAGGTAGTTTAGTTAAAAAATTCAAACCGGGTGATAAAGTAATTGTACCGGCAATTACGCCAGACTGGGATGATGAAGCTTCCCAAAGAGGATTCCCATCACAAACAACTGAACCTCTTGGTGGTTGGAAATTTTCCAACTTCAAAGATGGTGTATTTGGTGAAAGATTCCATGTAAACATGGCTGATGCAAACTTAACTATTTTGCCTGATGGATTATCTGATGAAGCAGCAGTGATGTTAGTAGACATGTGGTCTACTGGTATGATGGGTTCTGAAAACGCTGATATTCCTTTAGGTGGCAGTGTACTTGTTATTGGTATTGGTGCAGTAGGACTTTCTGCTATTGCAGGTGCTAAATTATTAGGTGCAGGTAGATTATTTGCAGCAGGTACTCGTCCTATATCTGTCGAAGTTGCTAAAAAATATGGTGCAACTGACATCATTAACTACAGAGAAGGGCCAATTGATGAACAAGTAAGAGAACTTACTGGTGGTGAAGGTGTAGACTCTGTAATTATTGCTGGTGGTAACTTAGAAAACACTTGGAAAGAAGCTATTTCCTCTGCAAAAGCAGGAGGAACTGTTTCAAATGTTAACTACCTAAGTGGTGCAGACAATGTATTGATTCCACGTGTAGAATGGGGTTGTGGTATGTCTAATATTAGTATCCACAATGGATTATGTCCTGGTGGAGCAGTAAGAATGGAAAGACTTGCTGACTTAGCTTTATATGGTAGACAAGACCCTGAACTATTAGTTACCCATAAATTTAAAGGTCTCGATAAAATTGAAGATGCTCTATATTTAATGAAAGAAAAACCTAAAGACTTAATTAAACCTGTTGTAATGCTAGATCTTGATTAAGTTTTTATATGGTGTAAAAATTTTATTTTAAAGTAATGGATTTTTCCATTACTTTTTTTAAATTTAGATTATTATTGTATTTTTAATTAAATTTGTTTTTAATTTTTTTGATTAATTGTATTTTTAATTTTTTGATTTAGTGTATTTTTAATTTAAATAGTTTAAAACGATTTTTATTAATCATTAAATGCTTATATTTGTTTGATTAATTATCTGGGAGGATAAAATGAAAGTTGCAATTATAGGTGGAACTGGCCCACAAGGTTTAGGAATTGCAAAAAGATTTGCAATTGAAGGTGTTGAAGTTATTGTAGGGTCTCGTAAAGAAGAAAAAGCTTTAACAATTGTTGAAGAAACTATCGAAGAACTTAAGGATTATGATTTGAATATTGTTGGTATGGCTAATGAAGATGCTGCCAAAGCAGGAGATATTTTAATTCTCACTGTACCATTATCAGCTCAAAAACCTACTCTTGAAAGAATTAAAGAATTCTGTGCAGATAAAATTGTGTTGGATGCAACTGTACCTCTTGAAACAGCTATTGGTGGAAAACCATTCCGTTTCATTGATCTAATGGAAGGTTCAGCAGCAGAAAGAACCGCAAGTATTCTTGATGGAACTGGTGCAAAAGTAATCTGTGCATTCTGTAATATAAGTAACTCTCATTTATCTAATATTCCAAATGATATAGATTGTGATTGCTTAATTGCAGGAGATGATAATGAAGCAAAAGAAGTAGCTACAGAACTTATTAACAAACTTCCTGGAGTTAGAACAATTGATACTGGAATTTTAGAAAAATCAAGAGTTATTGAAAAAATCACTCCATTGTTAATTGGATTAAACATTAAATATAGATCTCATTATGGGGGACTTAGAATTACTGGAATTCCTCAATTTGAAGATTGATTTTAAAACCTAATGTTTTTAGTTATACCAATAGTTTTTGGTAAAATTTTTTTTAAGAAAAATTAGATATTTTTTCTCAACCAGGTTAAATATTTAGAAAATCACTTTCATATCAAGATAATTTTCTAATATATTTAACTTTAGGATTATTTTATTTGGAAATATTGTTTTTTCATTTTGATTTATCTTTTAAAAAATATTTATTTAGATTTATTAAAATGAAATATATTTGATTATTTTAGTTAGTTGGTGATTTTATGATAGTTGTTTTAGCAAAAGCAATCCCTAAAGATGAAAAATCTTGTGAAAAAATTGTAGAATTTGCTCAAGATTTAATTGAAAACACAAGAAAAGAAGATGGAAATATAGATTATAACTTGTATTCTAATACTGGAGATGGAGTATTATTATTTGTTGAACAATGGGAATCTAAGGAAGTATTAGGTGCACATTTAGAAACTGAACATTTCATTAAATTTGGAAAAAATATTGCAGATTTAGTTGCTCAAGACCTCATAATTGATGTTTACGAAGCAGAAGCTACTGATCTTTAATTTAATCTCTTTTTTATTTTTCTTTTTTTTTTAAGCTTGTAAATGTTTGTATTATTTATTTATCTCTTTTTTTCTTTTTTTTTTAAGCTTGTAATGTTTGTATTATTTATTTTATCTCTTTTTTTATTTTTTCTTTAATATACAGGGTGATGATTAAATTAATTATTTTATTTATTGAAATTTTAAAATTCTTTTTGTTTTATAAATTCAAAAATATATTGGTGTATATACATAAACTATATTTAAAATAAAAATTATAAATATTTACTAATGTTTGGTAAAGATAAAAAAGAAGAATTTAATGAAAAAATATTATATGAGGCACAACCTAATATTTTTCTTTATTCAAAGGGAATCTTAATCTCTATGTTTGTGCTTGGATTTTTATTTTTCTTATATTCTGCAGGAATTAGCTATATTGGGAATATGAATGTTTATTTGATTGAATCAACTAAAGTTCCAATGACTCGTTATTTTGCAATAGCTATTTTTGTCTTAATAATGATTGTATTCTTATACATTATCTTAAAACTATTAATTTGGACTTCAATTAAATATACAATCACTGAAAGTAGAGTTATTGTTGAAAAGGGTATTCTTTTACAAAAGAAAAATTATATGCCATTTAACACTATTCAAGATGTTAGTCGTTCCCAGAGTCTTTTAGGAAAAATTTTTTCAGTTGGCACAATAAATTTATACAGTGCCTATGATGGGAAAGATCTTGAGTTAAAAGATGTTTCTAGTCCAAAAAAGATTGAAAACATTATATTTGAAAATATTAGGGGAACTCATCTTAGAAGAAATAATCTTTATGATGATAATTTTGATAATGGCCCCACTTTCAATCCAATAAGACCTCATTCAGATGAACATACTCATTATAGGCGTATGGAAGATTTAGATGATTTAGAATTAGCAGATGCTAAAGAACGTAAAAGACAACTTAGAGAAATAAGGCGTAGAGCTAAAAACTCTAGAAGAGATTATAATGATTCTAAATATAATCAAGATTATAATAATTCTAACTATGATGCCTATGACTATGATAGTTCTTATTACAAGAAAAATGAGGGTTATGGTTCTCATTATGATAGTCGTGATCCATATCAAAATCTAGATTATGATTCAAATTATAGAAATACCTATGATGATAGGAGTTATAATCCTAATCAAGATCATCAATATTCTGGAGCTATTAAAGATTCTTATGGAAGAAACCCTAAAAAGTATTTTGCAAATAATTATGAAGAATTCCATCAGAATAATTTAGATGCTCAAAGAGATTATCAAGAATCTAGAGATTATGTTCATAGTCACTATAATCCAGAGAGAGATAATTCTATTTCTAAAGGAAATTATAATCAAAATAAAGAGGATTATTATCAAGAATCATTTGAAGAAAATAATAAAAAATCTAAAGGGCTTTCTAGATTTAATCCATTTTCTAGTAATAAAAAAGAAGATTCTTATAAAGAAAATATAACTGATGAAGAGTTTGATAATACAATAAACCAAGCTATGCATGATATGGAAAGTAATATTAAATTTGAACCTTCTAATAATCAATTCCGTCAAAGAGATAATAGAGATTATAATCAATCATATAATCAAAGAAATGGTGGAGATTATAATCAATCGTATAATCAAAGAAATGGTGGAGATTATAATCAATCGTATAATCAAAGAAATAATTCTAATTATCATTCTTATAATAGAAATTATGATGATAGAGATTATTATGCAGAATATGATGATTATAATCAAGGTAGGTCTTATAAATCCAATTCAGATAGAGGGAAATCTAGAGTTTTAAGAGATGATTATGATTCTAATTATCATGCTCCTAGAGATGATTACATAAATCAACATAATGATTTAAGAAAAGATAGCCATAGAAGATATTATAATAATCGCTATGATGATTATTCAGATAATTATTCTCCTAAACCTTATAAGAAAGAGAATAGATATAAGTCTAGAAATCTAGATTATGAAGATAATTCTGAGTATAATAACTATAATAAGCCTAGAAATTACAAAAAATCTAGAAGAAATAATGAAAGGTATGCTCAAAGTAGTCATTATGAAGATAATGCTAATTATGAGGAGTCTAATTCTAATCAAGAAAATGATAAAAAAGAAAAAACTTCTGAAGATTTATTTAAAAAACATTCTAGAAAATTTAGGAGATGATTTTTTATCATTCTTAAAATTAGGTTATTTTTTAATTTAATATTAGGTTATTTTTTAATTTAATATTAGGTTATTTTTTAATTTAATATTAGATTATTTTTTAATTTAATATTAGGTTATTTTTTAATCTTTTAAGAAACTATTAAAATTTTTATTATAGCTTTTTAGCTATAACTCTTTTTATTGATGATGTAGGGAAAATATGAGTTTTGATTATGATGTTACAATTGTTGGTGCAGGTCCTATTGGTTCTACTTTAGCATATGAATTAACTAAAGAAGATATCAAAGTATGTCTCATTGATAAAAAGAAAGTAATAGGTTTACCATTACAATGCTCAGGTATCATTAATAAAAGAGTATTGGATTTCAATCAAATTCCTAAAGAATTAATTTTAAATAAAGTAAAAAGTGCTTTTTTACATAGTAAAAATCATTCTTTTGCTGTTTCTAAGGAAGAAGACCAAGCTTTAATAATCGATAGAGTTGGATTAGATCAATTTTTATACAATAGAGCTATTGAAAAGGGTGTTGATTCTTATTTATCTTCTAAAGTGTTAACTATTGATGATATAGAAGGTAAAGTCCTATTTCAAAATGATTCTGAAGAGAAAACCATTAAATCTAAAATTATCGTTGGTGCAGATGGGCCACTTTCATTAGTTTCTTCAACTATTGGTAATGATTTTAATTATTATTGTGCATCCCAATATTTAGTTAAAGTTGATAGAATTAAAGATATGTCATTTGTTGATTTATTTGCCTATGAAAATTTATTTCCTGGATTTATATGGATAATTCCAGTTTATAAAAATATTTTTAGAGTTGGTTTATTCTCTAATTATGATTATAAAAAGCAAAGAGAAATTTTAAATGATTTTTTAGAAAATGATTTTCAATATGACAATTTTGAAGTAATTGAAAAATACAAAGGTAAAATACCTATTTATAATAAAGACAATAAACTGTATAAAAATAGAGCTTTAATTATTGGAGATGCTGCTTCACAAGTTAAACCAACTACTGGTGGAGGCCTTTTAATAGGTTTTGAAACAGTTAAAATAGCTAAAAAGAATATAATTAAAGCTTTAAATTTAGATATGGCTGAAAATGACTTAGATATGTTAGCGAATCTTTTTAAAGATTATCAAAAAGATTTTGAGAAAAGATTTTTAAATGAAATATCTTATCAGTTTAAAGTTCAAAAAACATTATCTACTTTATCTGATGATGATTTAGATTATTTTTTTATGAAATTAAAAGAAAAAGAAGCAGATAAATTAATATCTGAATATGGGGATATGGATAATCAATCAACACTTGTTAAAGAATTCTTAAAAAGAGGTTTGATTTTATCATTATTACCTAAAATTCATAAAAAAGAATTAGCTAAGATTTGGTTATTATGATTAGATGGTACTTTTAGATTATTGCTTTGTTTTATTATTAGATATTTTATTTTTAGATTATTAAATTTATTAGACTATTAAAAATGGAGATAAAAAATGGATTTATTATTAATCTTATCACAAGAACATGATAAATTACCCTTAGCTGAACTTAGAGCAGTTTTAGAAATTGAAAATATAGAAACTGATATTGAAATAGTTTGTCCGGGATTAGTTATTCTAAGAAAGCTTAATGAAGATCTTTTTGATGATTATTATAAAATACTTGTTAAAAGATTAGCTTATACCCATGAGGTTCATCAATTAATAAGTGAATGTGACTGTGAAGACTTAGATAGCACTGTTAAATCTATTGATTGGTCTGGTTATGTGGATGAAAATTTTGCAGTTAGGGTAAAACGTTTTAATACAGAAATAGATACGGTAGGTACTGAAAAAAGAATTGGTTATTTAATTTTATCTAATACAGAGAATATTTCAGTTAATTTATCTAATCCAAAGTCATTTATTAGAGTTGTAGCATATCGTGATAATTTTTATTTATGTTTTGGTAAATATAAGTTTAATAAAAAGTATTTTGAAGATATGAAGCCTCATAAAAGACCATTTTTCCATCCTGGTTGTATGAGTCCTAAATTAGCACGTTGTATGGTTAATTTATCTCGTGTTAATGAAGGGGATTTAGTTTTAGATCCTTTCTGTGGAACTGGTGGAATCCTTATTGAAGCAGGGCTTATTGGTGCTAAAGTTGTAGGTTGTGATATCGATTGGAGAATGAAGAGAGGTACAGCTACTAATTTAGAATATGCAGGGGTAATTGATTATAAAACTCATGTTGTAGATATTCGTGAACTTGAAATGTATGAGGAAGCTGATGCAGTTGTTACTGATCCTCCTTATGGTATTTCTACAACTACCTGTGGTGAAGGTGCTTCCGGTATATTTAGTGAATTTTTACAATCAATTGAACATAGTATGAAGAAAGATGCTCTTTTAGTAATGGCCAGTCCTGATTCATTAGATATAGATTCATTACTTAGGGATGTAGGTTTCATATTATTGGAAAGGTATGAAATTAAAATGCATAGAAGTTTAACTCGTATCATTTCTGTGATAGCTAAAATTCATTAAATTATATTTAATTTCTGTGGAGCAAACTATTTTTTATTTTTATTTTTTATAGAAAATCTTATATTTTTTTATTTTTTTATTATATTATTATTTTTATTTATAGGGAGGGTTTAAAATGCAAACAAATAAAAATATTGAATCAATTATTGGGGATCCTAAGAAAGCTATTAATAGACTAGCTTATCCCACTATTTTATCTATGCTTTTGATGTTTGCAAATAACCTTATTGATAGTATGTGGGTTGGAGGACTTGGTTCTGGACCTCTTGCTGCTTTAGGATTTATGTCTCCATTATATTTAGTTATCCTTGGTTTTGGAGTGGGTATTGGAGCTGGTGCTAATTCTTTAATATCTCGTTATATTGGTGCTAAACGTTATAGGGAATCTAATAATGCTGCTATGCACAGTATAATAATTGCAATTATCATATCTATTTTTCTTTTCTTAATAGGCCATCTCTTTTTAAAAGATTTGCTTATTCTCTTTGGAGCTAGTTCTGTAATTGATTATGCAATGGATTATGGATTTATAATTTTCTTTGCAAATATTATTATCCTATCTCCAGCAGTAATTTCAAGTCTTTTTAGGGCAGAAGGAGATATAAAAAGAGCTACTTGGCCTTTAGTATTAAATGCAGTTTTAAATTTAGTTTTAGATCCAATATTGATTTATTACTTTAATTGGGGCATTAAAGGAGCAGCTATTGCTACAGTTTTATCCACATCTGCAAATTTATTTCTGATGTTGTATTGGTATTTAATTAAAAGAGATACTTTTATAAAATTAAGTTTAAAATATTATAATAGAAAATTAGAAATTTATAAAGAAATTCTTCTTGTAAGTTTACCTGCAAGTTGTGAAGAATTGATCTATTCAATTGTTGGGATTTGCTTTAATTATTTAATCATAATAACTGCTGGAACTATGGAAGTAGCTGTTTTTACAGTTGTTTGGAGATTTGTATCAATTGCTTTTTTACCTTGTATCTCCATTGGAATAGCAACTATAACAGTTTCAGGTGTGGCATATGGTGCTAAAAACTATAAGAATTTTAAAACAACTATTAATTATTCAACATTTATTAGTTTTATTATAACTTTAATTATTTGCACAGTATTCTTTGTATTTGCCTATCCAATTTCTGAATCTTTTAATTTTATCTCTGGAAATACAGAAATGATTAATAGGACAGCAGAGGTTTTAAGGATTATGGTTTTCTATAATCTTTTTATACCCTTTGGAGCAACTGCCGCTTATGTTTATCAAGGTGTAGGTTCTGGGTTTAAATCATTAAGCCTTACAATTTTAAGAGAATTAATTTTAAGTATTTCCTTTGCTTATTTGCTTGCAATTACATTTAAAATGGGAATATTTGGTCTTTATTTAGGTGCAATAATTGGTATGATTTTAGGTTGCTTTATTGGATTTGGATCTATTTTAATCTATGAAAGGAAATTTAAAAAAGAGTGTTTAGCACTTGAAAATAGTGTTTAAAGAGATTTTATCACTTGAAAATAATATTTAAAAATATTGTTAAAAAGAGTTAAATTATTAATATTTAAAAATATTGTTAAAAAGAGTTAAGATATTGAAATAGTCCAATATCTTTTTAATAACAGTAAAAATAGTAAAAAAATAGTTTAAGAGTAATTACTCCAAACTAGTGAAAAAATTTTAATCCAGGCTTTTTACATTAGGCTAAAAAAGCGGGGATTTTAGTGTAATCCACAACCAACACATTCATGGCTTGCTACACCAATTTCTTGTTCTTCATCAACTACTTCTTGTTTTAATTCTTGAACAGTAGCTGAAATAAAAGAATAATCAGGTTTTTCAATGATTGGTGAAATTCCTTTAAAGTAACAGTGGATATTTCCAGTACATGCAATATCTATGAGTATTGGTTCAGAAATTTTAAATCCTTTAAAAAATGTTTCAATGTCATTTATTTGTTCTTTAGGAACTCTAAGGTTAAAAGACATTATTCCATCTTCTTTAGATCTAATTTTAACATATGATTGCTCAACTAATAATTCATTACCATATTCCTGTTTAAATATTACACAGTCTTCTCTATTTACCATATTTTTCCCTCCAATATAATCTTAATAATGATTTAAATTAAACTATTGCTAAATTTTCTACAATTTTTGTTGTTGATTATTATTAATGTTTCATATAATATAAACTTTATTATTAACTAACTAATCTTTTATTAAAAAAGAATAAAAAAGCTATTTAAAATAGATTTAAATATAGATAATTTAAATAAATGTTGTATGAAAGATAACTATTGAAAATGAAATAATAAAATATAATATATATGACTTTTATAAATAAGATAAAAGATTAAAAGGAGGTTTAGTAATAATGATAATAAGAGCTAAAATTAATCCTAATATGATGAAATGGGCTAGAAAATATGCTGGATTTACAGATGGTTATGAAGATAAACTTCCTGTAGAAATTAAGTCAAGATATAGATCATGGGAAGATGGAGAAACTAAACCTACCTGGAATCAATTAAGAAAAGTAAGTAAAAGATATAATATTCCAACAGCATTTTTCTTCATGGACACAGTACCTAAATTCAATAATCTGCCAGAATTAGTTAACTATAGAAAACTCGATACAAAATTTCTTTTTGAAACTAAGTCTCCGGATTTAATTAAAGAAATAAGAAAAGCTGAAAATAGAAGAGAACATTATATAGATTTATTATATGAATTAGAAGAGGATATTCCTTCATTTGACAAATATGATGGAACATTAAATAAAAAACATGTTTCTACTTATATTCGTGAAAAATTAGGAATTTATTTAGATACTCAAAAAACTTGGATAAGGAAAAACAATTCATTAGACAAAAAACATTATAATTTTTTAAATAAATGGAAGAACATTATTACAGAAAAATTAGGAGTACTTATCTTTGAAACTGAAGGAGTTTCAATTAAAGAAATGAGAGGGTTGTGTATTTTTCATAATGAAGTTCCTATAATTTTATTAAATGGTAAAGATAGTGTTAATGGTAGAATTTTTTCATTGTTCCATGAATTAACTCATTTATTATTAGGAGAAAGTGCAATATGTGGAGATGATGAAAATATTGAAGAAGAAGTTTTCGCTAATGCTGTTGCAGGTGAATTCTTAGTTCCTAAAGAAGATTTAATTAAGAATATTAATGATGACTTACTATCAAATAACTCAATTAATAATTTATCTCATTTATATGGGGTTAGTGAAGATGTAATCATTAGAAGACTATATGATGATAAGCATATTGGTAAATATGATTACACAAGTAGAGTAGAAGATTTTGAAGAAATTACTAAAGAATCTAAAGGTTCTGGAGGAAATTATTTCAATAATCGATTAAAATATAATGGAGAACCTTATTGTGCTATTGTTTTACAAGCTTATGAAGAGGGTATAATCCATGGAGGGGATTTTTCTAAATTCACTAATTTAAATAAAAAATTCATTCCAAATTTATATAAAAGATTATATGGGGGAGAATAATGAAACGGTTTATCATTGATTCCTCTTCATTAATCCATTTTGAAGAAAAATACCCCTATGATATTTTACCTACTTTATGGGATGAAGTATTTAAATTATTTGAAGCGAATATTCTTTTTTCAGTAAGAGAAGTATATGAAGAATTAGAAGATTCTCAACAAATATGGAAAGATTATGAAGAATATTTTAGAGAATTAACTGAAGAAGAATCCGATGCTATGAATAAAATTCTTACAGATGAGCGATTTGAAGTTTTTAAAATAAACGGTATGAAGGAAGATGGGCCTTGGGCAGATCCTCATTTAATTGCATGTGCTATGGTAAATGAAACAGTTAGTGTAGTATCTCAAGAAAATTTAAATAGAAATCCTAAAAGAAAAATAGCTTTTGTTTGTAAAGAATGTGGTATTCCTTATATGGATTTTCTTGAATTTTTAAGAGAAGCTAATGTGAAAATATAAAAAATAATAAATTATTTAAGTGATAATTTTATAAATTTAAATATATATTAATTAGTGATACTTTAAATGATGGGAATAAAGCAAATATTCCTTATAAAAATTAAGAAGTCCACTTAATAATTACTAAATATGTTAAAATAAATGATAAAAAGATTTACAGTGTTTTAGATATTATTTTAGAGTTTGAAAAGGATAATAGGATTAATTATAATTATTTTAATCTTATTATTAAATCAAAATCTTTAAATGAGATTAAATTAATACTAAACTTAAGATTGATATAAAACTGATGTATAATATTTTAATAATTAATAAAGTTTATTTTTACATAAAATAATTTAGTTAATAGTTTTAAAATATAAACTTTTTAAATTTAACTATGATTTTTGAGGTTTTTTCATGATAAATAATTTAAATTTTAAATTGAATAATGTTGGTTGCTTAGCAAATGCTGATATGGATATAGGTAAAATTAATATTATTGGAGGACTTAATTCTACAGGTAAATCAACATCTAGTAAAATTTTATACTCTTTTTTAAGATCTAATTCAAAAGTAAGAAAAGATCTTGTAGATTCTACTTTAACTAAAGAAATATTGGGTTTAACTGTTGATTTATTGAATTTTAATCGCCCTTCTTGGGATGATGATAAAAATAATTATGAAGAAATTAAAGATAAGTTTATGAAAATTATGGATAAATTAAGTTCTAGAGTAAATAAATCCAAAAGAAATGAAGAGGAAGATAAAGAATATTCTGATATTATAGGTTGTTATAATGAGATAAAGAGAATATATGAGGAAAAATTTATTATTAAAGAAGATTATAAAAAAATTTTAGATAAATCTTTTTCTGATGTAGAAAAATTAGTTAAAATATATAATGATAATGGTGATGAACTTTTTAAAACTTTAATGAATCAGTTAATAAAAAGAGAGTTTGGTAAAAATTTAGCTAATTTAAATAATGTTAGATTATCTGGTGAATTTAATAATAATGATTTTAATTATAATGTTAATATTAAAGATTCTGAATTTAATATGAGTGGTTGGTTTATACTTGAAGATGTGTTTTATTTAGACTCTTTTTCTATTTTTGATGGTATTAGTCATGGGGGGTTACAAAATACTGAACATATTCAACATGTTTTTTCCAGTTTAGATGATGATAATAGCAATGATTGGGCTGATGAAATTCTTAATGATGATATTATTGAATTAGAGAATAAAATAATGGAAATTACTGGAGGAACTTTTGCTTATGATGACAATAATATTATTTTTTCTTCATTAAATCAAGAATTCTTAATGAAGAATACATCATCAGGCATTAAACAAATTGGCATCATTCAAATGTTATTAAATAATCGTAAATTAAAAGAGAATTCTTTTTTAATTATGGATGAACCTGAAGTTAATCTTCATCCTGAATGGCAAGTAAAATTTGCTGAAATAATAACTTTACTTGCTAAAGATTTAAATGTAACTTTATATATTAATTCACATAGTCCTTTATTTATTGAAGCAATAAGAACTTATTGTGAAAAAAATGGTTTATTGGATGAAACTAATTTTTATCTTACTTTTGAATCTGAAATATCTGGAAAATATGATATAAAATATATTCCTAATGATGATTTGAATATTATTTATAACACTCTTGGTAAACCTTATGAATTACTTAGTATGATAAGTATAGAAAATGAGTTTGATTTTTAGAAAAAACTTTCAGAGGCCATTTTATGGATATACATAAGGATATTCTAAAATTTTCAGAATTTTTAGATTTTTATAAAGAAAAATATACTAATACTTCTTCAGAAATTTCAAAGCCTAAACCAATTGATGTTGATTATGATGAAGAAAAATTAGAACCTTTAGTTTCTTCTAATTATATTATGTTAGATTTTGATGCAATGTGTGATGATGCTAAGTTTTATCCAAAATTTCCAGAAGAAGAATTTAATCAACCATCTACTGTTGATGCATTATATTATCGGATTATAGATGAAAATAGAATTCAATTTTTTTTAGTTGAATTTAAAACATTTGATTTTGGATGGAGCAGCTCTAGTGATTATAATTCTTCCTTAGATAAAGTATTAAAAAAACTTGATATGGATAATCTTGATGATATTACTAAAACTGGTGTAAAAAGATTAAATAAAATTAGAAAAACATATGGTTATAATATTGAGTTTTCTTTGAGATTAAAACCTTATGAATCTTTGTTTGTTGTTTTACCTAAAATTTATGAAGAATATTGTGATGAAAATAATATTCTTGAAGAAGAAAGACTTGATTTATATGGGTTTTTTAAAAGCAATTTATCTGATATAAGGCTAATTATTGTTGGAAAATCAAATGATAATCTTCCTAGAGCGTATAGTGGAAAGTTGGGGAATTTATTAGAAAAACAATATAGGCGATTAGACTATGTGAATGTACTTTCTCAACATAATTTTAGATTATGTTTTGATTTTGAATTTGATAATATTACAGTTAATTTTGAATTAAAAGATAAAAATACAATTAAATCATTGAATAAACCTAATAAAAATTATGTGTAAATATATAAATGTATCATGTAGGTTTTTATCTAAAGATTTTAATTCTTTTATAAATGAATTAATATATTCTTAGTCCTCTTTAGTTTTATTTTGAATTGATAATGAATTATTCTTTAATTTCTTAATATCGTGTCGTCATAAAAAAATTTAATTATAAATTTAGAATTAGTTAAATATGACTTAAAAATCTTATGAAATAAGGAATTTGATGTTATTGTTGTGATTAATTGATAATACAGTGTTATAGGAGTGTAAATTATGTTAAAAAGCATAAAATTCACTTATCTAAAACCTTTAAAATTTATGAAAAATTATAGAGTATGTAGAAAAAATACTTAAAAAACAATGTTATTGATTTATAAAATGAAATCATCTGTTTTTTAGATTAAACAGAATATTGAAATTTAAACAATTTTAGTAATTCATACCTAAAGATATAAAAATATATTAAAAATCAATCCTTGAAAATTAACGAAGATTATATAAATAAATGATGAGTGAAGAATTAACTAATAAATATGAGTTTAAATAATATTTGCAATTGTTTAAACTAAAAAATTAAGTTCAAATAATTAAAAAAGAAATTAATTTTGAAATTAGAGAAAACAAATTTAAGTTCTAAAAAGATAGAAATAAGAACAAAAAGCTCCTTTTTTTTTAAAATTTGGGTTTATAACTATTTTTAAACAATTTAGAAAGAAGTAAATAATCTAATCTAAATATAATTATACATATTAAAAAGAGGATATTTTATGGATGAATTAATAAAGGAAATTATTGAATTTCAAACTGAAAGAGATTGGAAACAATTTCATACTCCTGAAAATTTAGCTAAATCTATTTCTATTGAAGCTGCAGAATTATTAGAACATTTTCAATGGGATAATGATTATAATAAAGAAGAAGTCATTGATGAGTTAGCTGATGTTATAAATTATTGTTTTTTAATGGCTGATGCATTAGATGTTAACGTTAAGGAAATTGTTTTAAATAAAATGAAAAAAACTGCGGTTAAATATCCTATTAAGAAATCAAAGGGTGTTTCTATAAAATATGATAAATTATAATTTTTTATCATATATCTAAGAGGTTTTCTATGTTAGTTTATGAAGCTACTAAAGAAGAATTTATGAATTCAGTTTTAATGGGATCTATTACTGATGAAATTTATGATATTTACAAAGAAAAAATAGGAAAATCTAATCAATCACAAATTAATTCGTGGACTAATTCTATGGAATTTATGTTTAAAGTATTATCTGATAATGAAATTCCAAATGATTCTGGGGTTGCTATTGAGTTTACAATTCCAACTACATCTAAAAGGATTGATTTTACTTTAACTGGTCAAAATGAATTTGGTAAGGATTCTGCTATTATAATTGAATTAAAACAATGGTCAGAAGCAGATAAAGTTGAAGGTAAAGATGGTATTGTAATAACTTATTTCGGGAGAGGATTAAGGGAAACAGCACATCCATCTTATCAAGCATGGTCCTATGCTTCATTAATAGAAAATTTTAATGAAACTGTTGAAGAAGATTCAATTGGTTTATATCCCTGTGCTTATTTACATAATTATGACTTTGATGAATTTAATGATCCTTTAAAAGATAAAATTTATGAAGGATATATAGAAAAAGCACCATTATATGGAAAAAGAGATGTTTTTAAACTTAGGAATTTTATTAAAAAATATGTTAAATATGGAGATAAAACTAATATCCTATATAGAATAGACAATGGGAGGATTAGACCTTCTAAAAAATTACAAGATACTTTAGTAGGAATGCTTGAAGGAAATGATTATTTTGTAATGATTGATGAACAAAAAGTAGCTTATGAACTAGCTGTTGAAATGGCGAGAAAATCATATATTGATGAAAAGAAAAGAGTTTTAATTGTAGAAGGAGGTCCTGGAACTGGAAAATCTGTAGTTGCAGTTAATTTATTGGTAAATCTGTTAAATGATGAACTAAACACATTATATGTAACTAAAAACACTGCACCTCGTGAAGTATTTTATGAAAAATTAAAAGGAATTAATTATAATCAAAATTATATTAAAAATCTTTTTAAAGGTTCTGGTTCATTTACAAAATCTGATGAAAATCAATTTGATGTATTAATTGTTGATGAAGCCCATCGTTTAAATAAAAAATCTGGTTTATTTGGTAATTTAGGTGAGAATCAAGTTAAAGAAATAATTAATGCTGCCAAAACCTCAATTTTTTTCATTGATAAACATCAAAGAGTTACTTTAAAGGATTATGGTAATATAAGAGTAATAGAAAAATTTGCTAATGAGGCATGTGCTGAAATAGAACATATTAAATTAATATCTCAATTTAGATGTAATGGTTCTGATGGTTACCTTTCATGGTTAAATCATGTTTTAGAAATAGAAGAAACAGCTAATTATGATGGTTTTAATTTTGATTATGATTTTAGAATAGTAAATAGTCCTGATGAATTAAAAGAGTTAATTTTTGAAAAGAATAAAATTAATAATAGTGCTAGATTACTTGCAGGATATTGTTGGAATTGGATAAAAGAGGGTAAATCTAATACCAATATTCATGATATTGAAATTGGTGACTTTTCAATGAGTTGGAATCTTAATAATACAAGTACTTGGGCTATTGATGAAAATTCAGTTAATGAAATTGGTTGTATTCATACATCTCAAGGACTTGAATTTGATTATGTAGGTGTAATTTTAGGTCATGATATAAGATATGAATATGGTCAAATTGTCACTGATTTTAATGAAAGAGCAAGAACTGATCAATCTTTAAAAGGAATTAAAAAATTATATAGGGAAAATCCTAATGAAGCCTTAAGATTAGCTGATGAAATAATTAAAAATACTTATAGAACTTTAATGACTCGTGGAATGAAAGGTTGTTATATTTATTGTGAGGATATTAATTTAGAGAATTATTTCAAAGAAAGAATAAACCAATTATATAAAAATAAAGTTGAGAATAATTCTAAATTTACTTTAATTAACTAATTTATATTTAATTAAGTTTAATATTTGATTATTTTTTTTAAATTTTTTTAAATATTTTTAGTTAAATTTATACATTCCTTATTTAAACAAAGAATATTTAACTATAGCTAACCATTGTTATAAATGTTTTTTAGAATCTAATCTTCTTTTAATTTAATTGAATAATTATTTTTATCTTAAAAATTTTAAACGATTTTAATAATACTCTTTTTTAAAAGTTTTTTTTTAAAAATATTTAATATTATTGTACTTTTTTTATAATATATTATATTTTATCTTAATTATATTATTGAACATTTTTGAACATTATTCTTATTATTTTAGTCATTATAAATTATTTTCACCGTAATCTTTATATTAGTTTAATTATATAACTATCAAGTGTTATATATAATATAAATATAATAAGTTAATATAACAAATAAAGTTGATTACTCGATTTTTAACTTTCATCTGAAGAAATCTTAGTTATTTATTGGTTTTAAAAGCTATTTAAATATTTTAAAGGGCTTATTGATTAATTTTCACTTTTTAAGTTTTATTTTAATCTTTTAAAGAGTATGATGATTAATTAAGCTAATCTTTAAAAAGTTACTAATTGTTTATTCAATTCTAAAATATATTAAAGAAATAGGAATCTTTAAAAAATTAAATATATCAAAAGTTGATTGAAATGAGTGATGTAAATAAAGATATCGGTGCAAGAATTAGAGAATTAAGAGAATTGTCCGATAGTACTACAGAAGAAATTGCTAAAGAACTTGATGTTGATGAAGAAACTTATATTTCCTATGAAAAAGGTATTATTGATATTCCAGCTAGTTTCTTATACCAAATTGCACACATTTTCAAAGTAGATTTAGCTTTGATTCTTACTGGTGAAGAAACTCGTATGAATTATTTTGATTTAACAAGAAACGGTAAAGGAGTTATTGTTGATAGGAAAAAGGAATACAAGTATGAAAATTTATGTAAACATTTCATTCATAAAAAAGCAGAAATGTTTATTGTAACTGTAGATCCTAAAGAAGATGATATTCCTTCATTAAATGCCCATGCAGGTCAAGAATTTAATTATGTATTAGAAGGCTCATTAAAAATATTCATTAAAGATAATGAAATTATTTTAAATGAAGGAGATTCTATATTCTTCGATGCAACTTGTCAACATGCTATGATTGCTTTAAATAATAAAAAAGCTAAATTTTTAGCTGTTATTATGTAATTTGGAGTTAATATTAAAATGACTATTATTATCTAATTTAGATTAATAGTATTTGGTTATTATTTAATAATTTAGATTATGATTTGGATTTTTCATTGAATTATATTGTGTTTAATAAGATTATTTAGAAAATTTATACTCAAGGGGAGTATAATAAATTGTTATGTTTGAGGGGATGAAATGACATCTTTAATAGGAAACTTTGTTAATAGAGTTGATTTTAAATCGTATAAAGATTTTTATGATAATTTTGAATTTAATATTCCAAAAGATTTTAATTTTGGATTTGATGTAGTGGATGAATATGCAAGAATAGATCCTGATAAACTTGCTTTAATTTGGTGTGATGATAGTGAAAAAAGAGTTTTTACTTTTTCAGATATGAAAAGATTATCAAACCAAACAGCAAACTTCTTTAAATCATATGGAATTAAAAAGGGGGATGCTGTATTACTTACTCTTAAAAATAGATATGAATTTTGGATTTGTATGACTGCACTTCATAAAATTGGTGCTGTAGCTATTCCAACTACCCATATGGTAAAGCTTCATGATATTGCTTATAGGGTAGAAAATGCAGATGTAAAAATGGTGGTATCTGTTGAGGAAGACCAATTAATTCCAGATTTTGAAGCTTGTGAGAAAGAATTAGGTATTGAACTTAAAAAAGCCCTTGTTGGTAATATTAATAAAGATGGTTGGATAAACTTTGATGATGAGATTTCTAAGATGAGTGATGTATTTGAAAGACCAACTGGTGAAGATGCTACTCATGAAGATGAAACTTTCTTAATTTATTTCTCATCTGGAACAACTGGAAACCCTAAAATGGTTGCACATGCACATACTTATGCAATTGGACATTTAATAACTGCTAAATATTGGCATAACGTTGTAGAAGATGGTGTTCACCACACATCTGCTGATACTGGTTGGGGTAAAGCAGTATGGGGTAATTATTATGGACAATGGATTTCAGGTTCTGCAGTATTTATCTATGATTATGTAAGATTCAATGGTTTAGATTTAATGGAGAAGATTATTGAAAATAAAGTAAATACTTTCTGTGCTCCTCCAACCATTTATAGATTCTTGATTAAAGAAGATTTATCTCAGTTTGATTTTTCCAATATTGAATATGCAACTACTGCCGGAGAACCATTACCTCCTGAGGTATTTAACAGATTTAAAGAGTTTACTGGTTTGGAAATTAAAGAAGGATTTGGCCAGACTGAAACAACTTTATCTTTAGCTACATTTATTTGGATGGAGTCTAAAACAGGTTCTGTTGGAAAACCATCCCCTGCATTTGAGGTAAAACTTTTAGATAAAGAACATAATCATGTTGATATTGGTTCTTCAGGTGAAATTTGTTTTGATATTTCTGAAGGCCAATCTGTTGGTTTATTTAAAGAATATTATAGAAACCAAGAGAAAACTGATGAAGTAATTTATGATAATTTTTACCACTGTGGAGATACTGCATATATCGATGAGGATGGTTATTTCACATTTATTGGAAGAAATGATGATATTATTAAATCTTCTGGTTACCGTATTGGACCATATGAAGTAGAAAACGCAGTAATTTCTCATCCTTCAGTTTTAGAATGTGCTATTACTGGTGTACCTGATGAGTTAAGAGGTCAAATTGTAAAAGCAACAATAGTTCTTGCAAAAGGATTTGAGGCAAGTGAAGAGCTTAAAAAAGAGATTCAAACTCATGTAAAACATGAAACTGCTCCTTATAAATATCCAAGAATGATTGAATTTGTTGAAGAGTTACCTAAAACTATAAGTGGTAAAATCCAAAGAAAAGTTATTAGAATTGAAGATGAACAAAAAATCTAATTGTTTAATTGTTTTTAATTAGTTTTTTTTCATTATTCTTTATTATTTTTTTAATTTTATTAAAATTTTATTAACTAATTAGTTTAAATTTTATATACTTTATTTATTAAATATATAGATGTGTGAATTAACTATTTATTATCATAAGAATAATTTAAATATTTAAATCATTTTTAATTTATAAGATTTTAAATTATTTTAAGATTATCTTTTATCTTAAGATTATCTTAAAATAATTAATTCTTATTCAATTTATTAATATATCAATTAACTAATTAAATTTATTATAGGATAGTGTGTAAATGAATTTAAATAAAGTAAAACCATATCCTATCATTAGTAAAAACAATTGTAAGGCATGTTTAAGATGTATAAGTGCTTGTAGTGTAGAATGCCTTAAATTAAGTGAAGAAATTAATGATAGTGGATATCAATATGCAGAATATACTGGAGAAGGCTGTATTGGTTGTGGAGATTGTTATTATACTTGTCCAGAACCATTAGCTATTGAAGTTCATATTCCTAAAAGAACTAGAAAACCTAAAGGAGATGCTTAAATGACTCTTAAATTTGAAATTCTAATGGAGGGTGATTAAATGAGTAATCAAATTGTAAAAGGAAATACTGCAGTTATTATTGGGGCATTATATGCTGGCTGTGATTGTTTTTTTGGTTATCCAATTACCCCTGCAAGTGAAATTCTCCATGAGGCATCTAAATATTTCCCAATGCTAGGAAGAAAATTTGTACAGGCTGAAAGTGAAGAAGCATCTGTAAATATGATTTACGGGGGAGCTTCTACTGGCCATAGAGTAATGAGTGCATCTTCTGGTCCAGGTATTAGTTTAATGCAAGAAGGATTTACTTATTTAGCTGGTGCAGAATTACCTGCAGTTATTGTAGATGTAATGAGGGCAGGTCCAGGTTTAGGTAATATTGGTCCGGAACAAGGGGATTATAATCAAATTGTAAAAGGTGGAGGTCATGGAAACTATAAAAATATAGTTTTAGCTCCAAATAGTGTTCAAGAAATGTGTGACTTTACTATGAAAGCATTTGAACTTGCATCAAAATACAGAAACCCTGTAGTTGTACTTGCTGATGCTGTACTTGGACAAATGGCAGAACCTTTAAAATTTCCATCTGAAGCTATCGAACCAGAAAGTGATAACTCTTGGGCTGTAAGAGGTAGTAAAGAAACTATGGACAATCTAGTTACTTCAATTTTTTTAGATTTTAATCAGCTAGAGGATTTCAACTATCAGATTCAAGAGAAATATGAAGAAATTAGAGAAAATGAAGTAGTTTATGAAGAGTATATGGTTGAAGATGCTGAAATTGTACTTGTATCTTATGGAACAAGTAGTAGATTATCAAGATCTGCTGTTGATGTTGCAAGAGAAAATGGTATAAAATTAGGTTTACTAAGACCAATTACTTTATTCCCATTCCCAGAGAAAAGAATTAAAGATTTAGCAGATAAAGGCGTTAAATTTGTTTCTGTAGAAATGAGTAATGGACAATTAAGAGAAGATGTAAAAGCAGCTGCTAACTATGATGATGTTCATTTAGTTAGTAGAATGGGTGGAAATGTAATTGAGCTTAAAGATATTCTTAATGGAATTTATAAAATGGTAGGTAGTGATGAACGTTACAAAGTACATAGTGCTGATAAAGAATACAAAGCAAGTTATCTGAGTGATAAAGAATATCAAGAAGAGTTAGATAATGACAATTATTATAATCATAGGGTTGTAGATTAAGGAGGTGGAAAGATGGATAGTATAAAAGTAACTGATGAGAATACTGAAAAAGTTCAAAAAAGTGAAATTGAAGAAAAAGTTATTAAAAAACCTGAATCCTTATATGATAGCTTCCCTAGAAAAGGAAATGATATTTACAATACTCATTACTGTGCTGGTTGCGGTCATGGTATTTTACATAAATTAATTGCTGAAGTAATGGATGAATTAGATATTCAAGATAGATGTGTAATGATTTCTCCTGTTGGATGTGCTGTATTTGCTTATTACTACTTTAATTGTGGTAATGTTCAAACTGCACACGGAAGAGCTCCTGCTGTCGCTACCGGTATTTCAAGAGCTGAAGATAATGCTATTGTTATGAGTTATCAAGGAGATGGAGATTTAGCATCTATAGGTTTAAATGAAACATTACAAGCTGCAAACCGTGGAGAAAAATTAGCAGTTTTCTTTGTTAACAACACTGTTTATGGGATGACTGGTGGACAAATGGCACCAACTACCTTAGTTGGTGAGAAGACTGTTACTTGTCAAAATGGAAGAGATGCTAGTTATGCTGGTTATCCATTACATTTATGTGAATTATTAGACAATTTAAAAGCACCAGTATTTATTGAAAGAGTATCCTTAGCAAATCCTAAACTTATTAGAAGAGCTAAAATAGCTATTAAAAAAGCTTTAATGATTCAAAAAGAGGGTAAAGGTTATGCTTTCGTTGAGGTTTTATCACCTTGTCCTACTAATATAAAAAGAGATGTCAAAGGTGTAGAAGACTTCTTAATTAATGAAATGGGTAAAGAATTTCCTGTAAAAAGATTTAGGGATTTATCTAAAGAAAAAGAACCTCTTGAAAGAAGTTTAAGTGATTTTTCTATTGAAACTCTTGATAAAGTCTTTGGCATAGATAGAACTCGTGAGATAAAAGAACTTGAAGAGGACTTTGATGATATTAAAGTTAAAATAGTTGGTTTTGGTGGTCAAGGAGTATTAAGCACTGGCCTTACTCTTGCTCAAGCAGCATGTAGTGAAGGTAAAGAAGTATCATGGTATCCAAGTTATGGTCCAGAACAAAGAGGAGGAACTTCTAATTGTTCTGTAATTATTTCAGCTAAAACTATTGGTTCTCCTGTTGTAGAAGAATGTGAAATTTTAATTGCAATGAATAAACCAGCTTTAGAAAAATACTCTATTGATGTTAAAGAAAAAGGTATTATTCTTTATGATTCTCGTGCAGGAGATTACAATAAAGATAATCTTCATGTGAAAGATGATGTAGAGATTATCGCTATTCCAGCAAGAGCTATTGCAACTGAAGTAGGTAATGCAAAAGCTATGAACACTGCAATTTTAGGTGCTCTTATGGAACTTGGTGCAGATAGCCCTATTTTATCTAAAGAAGCATTTGAAAATGGAATTAAAGATACCTTTGCTTCAAAACCTAAACTTATTGATATAAACTTAAAAGTTTTAGAAGCTGGAGCTAACTGGCTAAGAGAAAATCGCAGTTAATCAACTGAACTTTTAAAGAATGTTTGATTAAATTTCTTTTTAAGTTTTTAGGAAAAGCTTGATTAAAATTCTTTTCAAGTTTTTAGGAAAAGTCTGATTAAAATTTTTTCTCTTTATTATTTTTTTATTTTTCTCATATTTTAATTTATTTTATCAATTTTTTAATTTTTATTACTATTTTAACCATTTATTATTATTTTAAATTTTTAAAAAGATTTATTATATAAAAAATTGAAAATATTATTTAAAAGTATATAGGGGAAATATTATCACTAAAATTAACAACTTTAATGCATTAGAAGTTAAAAATCAATGTGTTAAATGGATTCAAGACTTTTTTGAAGAAAATGGAAAAGGTTGTAACGCTATTGTAGGTGTTTCTGGAGGTAAAGATAGTTCTGTAGTTGCAGCTTTATGTGTGGAAGCTCTTGGAAGGGAAAGAGTTATTGGAGTCTTAATGCCTAATGATATTCAATCAGATATTGATTGTGCTAAACTTCTTGTAAACCATTTAGATATTAAACATTTTACAATAAATATTAAAGATTCTGTAAATGGAGTTTTAGATCAATTATCTTTATCTGGAATTGAAATATCTGAGCAAACAAGAATTAATTTACCTGCAAGAATTCGTATGTCTACTTTATATGCAATTAGTCAAAGTAATAATGGTAGAGTAGCAAATACTTGTAATTTATCTGAAGATTGGATAGGTTATGCTACAAGGTATGGTGATGGTGCTGGAGATTTTAGCCCACTTGCAAAGCTAACCGTAAGGGAAGTTAAGGAAATAGGAAGAAGCCTTAATTTACCGAAGGAATTAGTGGATAAAGTACCTCTTGATGGACTCTCTAATCAATCTGATGAAGAGAAACTTGGATTTACTTATGATGTATTGGATAAGTATATACGAACTGGTGAAGTTAGTGATAAAAAGATAAAAGAAAGAATTGATTACTTACATAATCTTAATAAATTTAAATTAGAACCAATGCCAAGTTTTGAATATAAATAATTTTTTAGTTGAAAATTAAAAAAGATTTTTTTAATTTTATTTTTTTAAAGTAGTTTAAAATAATTTAAAATAGTTTAAAGTAGTTTAAAGTAGCTTAAGTAGTTTAAAGTATGGTGTATTTTTTTTATTGTTAACTATTCTTTACTTAATTCTGCACCTATTTTAAATGCTTCTTCTAAGTCAATTGGGAATTGTTTTTCTCTGAATTCTTTTTTATGATTTTCATCAAATATGCCTAGATTAAATTCAGAATAATCATCAACCTGTACTGTATCAAATATTCCATATGATTTAGCATCGGCATTTAATAATGGGAAAAATCCTTCAAATTCTTTGAATTTCTCCTTTATAACGCCTTCATAAAATTCTTTTGGTGCATTCATAGTATAGAAAAGTCCAATTTTAAGTTTTCCTTTGTAATATGTTGGTTCACCATCAAAGGATGTAACACAAAAGAGTAATCTTTCAAATAAAGCTCTAAATCCACTTGTAGGTTGGCCATAGTAAATAGGGGATCCTATAAGTAAAGTATCTGCATTGAGAATTTTATCAATTAATGGTGAAAGTTCATCTTTCCAATAACATTTTGCTTTTTCTTTATCTACCTTTTTACAAGCTAAACAACTCATACAACCTTTAAAATCAAGAGTGTATAAGTCAATGTATTCAACTTCAGCTCCAATAGATTCTGCACCATCAGCTGCAGATTTCATTATTTGAGCAGTATTCCATTTTTTCCTCGGACTTGCGTTAATTACTATTGTTTTCATTTCACCTCTCCTTTTTTATTTTTTCATTTTTTATTCTATTTATTCTTAGTCTATTTTTATTTTTTTCATTTTTTATTCTATTTATTCTTAGTCTATTTTTATTTTTTTCATTTTAGTTTTCTTATTTCGATTATTTTTTTACCATTATTACTTACAAATAACTTACCATATTTTCTATTGGGGTTCTTTTAAAATGAACTGGATGTGGCTTTGAACCTTCTGGAAGGTATCCAATAGGAAGTAATGCTACGGATTCTAAATTTTCAGAAAGTTCAAATACTTTTTCTAAAAGTCTTTTATCATATCCTCTAACCCAACAAGAACCTATGCCTAAATCAAATGCTTCAAGCATCATTTGTGTAATAGCTATTGTAGCATCAACTACTCCTGAATCATGTCCATCTATTGCTTTCCATGAAACCTTTTTATCCCAACATATCATTAAAACTAAAGGGGCATTAAAACAAAAGGGGGTTACAGATTTAACTTTATTTAAAGACTCTTCAGTTTTTAATACAAAAATTCTTTGTGGTTGGAAGTTAGCAGCAGTTGGTGCAACTTGTCCTGCTCTTAAAATTTTATCTAAATCTTCTTCACTAATTTCTTTTTGAGAAAATTTCCTTACAGAGTATCTTTCTTCAGCTAAAGTTAAAAAATCATTCATAGTTTTCACCTAAATTTTTGTATTTTTTTAATTTTTCATTTTTTAATTTTATTTAATACTTTTTCCGAGGTTTTTAGCTTCTTCTATTTTTTCAGAACCTAAAATGCTTCCAAGATTTTTCCATCCCATAAATCTTTCAAATATACTATACCACATAAGTGGGATTTCATATATTGGAGCTCCAGCAGTCATTATAAGAACAGTTTCTTTTTTTATCTTAGAAACTTTTCTTGGATTATATTCAGAATATAAACGATCAATAGCTGTTTTTAGTGTTCCAGTTATTGTTCCAAAGTATACTGGTGAAGCAAATACAAGAACATCAGCCCAGTTGAATGCTTCACATACTTCTTTCATATCATCTTCTTGAATACATTTACCATTATTTTCTATACAAGTTAAACAGCCTAAACAACCTTTAATATTCATTGTTTGAAGATAAAATTCACGAATTTCATTTCCAGAACTTAACGCTCCTTCTTTAAATGAATTTATAAGTCCTGCAGTATTTCCTTTTTTTCTAGCAGCTCCATTTAGAATCATAATTTTTTTCATTTTAATCTCCTTTTGAACTGGTTATAAAGATTTATTTTATTTGCTGTTTATAAACTTATAAGTAATTTTAGAATTACTAGAAATATAATATAGAATAAATTAAATAAATATAATTGATATTATGGTAGAAATTGATATAAATAATAATGGTAATTTTTGTCCAATTGGAAGTACTCTAGATCTATTTAATAGAAAATGGATTTTTTGTGTAATGATAAATATATTTATGGGCCTAAATCACTTCAACGAGTTTAAAGAGGCAAATTCAGGTATTAGTAACCATGTTTTATCTCAAACTTTAAAATATATGGAAGAGAATAAATTAATTGAGAAAAAGGTTTCAGAAGATTCTAAAACATCTTATAATTTAACTGAAAAAGGCTTCAATACTAATAAGATATTATATGAATTTGTAATTTATTATTTAAATGAATTAAATTACACTAATTTAGATAGTGATGATAAAAAAGAAATTTTATCTTATTATAAAAATATTTTACAAATTTAGATATGATTTTTAGTTTTTTGATTCATTTTTTTCTTTTATTTATGCCCTCTTTAGCCTATTTATTCATCTCTACTTAGCCTATTTATTCATCTCTACTTAGCCTATTTATTCATCTCTACTTAGCCTATTTATTCATCTCTACTTAGCCTATTTTAATTTTTTTAAAATTTTAATTTCATTGTTTAATAAATGTTATTTTTAACATTTTACTGATTATTACTTTAAAAATTTATCATGGTTTATAATTATTCATCATGATTTATCATTATTTATAACGATTTATCATTATTTATAATGATTTAACACGATTTTTTTTATAAAATAAAAGTTTCTTGTTGTTTAAATCAAAAAATAAGGAGAATTATTAGGAATAAATCTTATATATTTAAATACTAGTTTGGATATAATATGAATAATGTATAATTTTAAAAATTAAATAATAATTAATAATAATTAATTTATTGTTATGGTTTTAAATTATATATTAAACAGGATATGAAAGGATTTTTATATATTGTAGAATTTTAAAATGGAGTCGGATAAATGTTTATGACTGTATTTTTTAGCTTCTTAGTATTTTTAGGAATGTTATTTGTCCTAAACGAAGGAGATATAATCCTCGATTATATATGATGAGATATATAATAATACTCAGTACTTTTTGTACTAATAATCAATAAAATAATAGATTTAACTGTTATTTTTATTTTGTTTTTTAATTCAATAAAATAATAGATCTAACTGTTATTTTTAGTTTGTTTTTTAATTAAGTTTTTTAAAACTTAATTCTTTTAATTATTTTCATAGTTTCACTATTTTTTATGATATTTCACTGTTTTTGGTAATTTAACCTTTTTTGTCCTTTATTTAATTTTAGTATTATTCTCATTTTTTATTGCTATTATATTTTAAATAAAAATTCATTTTTTTTTTAATCCTTTACTATTTAACCAAATATTATATACTTAAAAAAATATATTTTAATATGGTATTGATTTTTTAATGATTAAATAATTTATTTAAAATCTATTTAAAATCTATTTATAATCTATTTAAAATTTATTTGATTATACTTATAGTTTTATAATTTTAAAAAAAGTTTAGAGGAATTAAATGACTTATAAAGAAATTTCTAAAGAATTTTTAGATAAAGCTAATGTTACTATTGGAGATAGAATCTTAGTATCTAAAGATGATATTTCCTATGAAGGGATATTACTTGACAGGTCTGAAGATGCAAAAGATGCTTATATTGTAATTAAACTTGATAGTGGTTATAATGTTGGAGTTAATATTGAATCTGCAACAATCAAGCTAATTGAGAAAGGAGATAAACCAAAAATTGGATATAGTGGAGAGAAAATAGAAAAAGATTCAAATAAAGATAATATTTCTATAATATCTACTGGTGGTACTGTATCTTCTATAATTGATTATAAATCTGGAGCAGTACATCCTAAATTTACTGCAGAAGATTTACTTAGAGCAAATCCAGAATTATTGGACATTGCAAATTATGATGTAAAGGCATTATATAATGTTCTATCTGAAAATATGGAGACAGAATACTGGGTCAAAGCAGCAGAATCAGTTGCAGATGATATTAATGATGGTGCTGATGGCATTGTTATTGCTCATGGTACTGACACTATGCATTATACTTCAGCTGCATTAAGCTTTATGATTAAAACTCCCGTACCTATTGTAATAACTGGTGCACAAAGAAGTTCAGACAGACCTTCAACAGATGCCTTTTTAAATATCTATAATGCTGTTGGTGCTGCTAAATCAGATATTGCTGAAGTGACTGTTTGTATGCATAATAGCTTAAATGATGGTGATTGTGCACTTCATAAAGGTACAAAAGTACGTAAAATGCATACAAGTAGAAGAGATACCTTCAGAAGTATCAACTCTGAGCCAATAGCTCTTTTGTCTGATGGAAAACTTAAATCAATCAATTTACCATACATCAAGCGTGGAGAAAATAAATTAAAATTAAACACCAATCTTGAAACCAAAGTCGCTTTAATTAAATCATTCCCAGGAATCACTTCTGATATTATAGATTATCATATTGATAAAGGATACAAAGGATTAGTTATTGAAGGAACTGGACTTGGACATCTACCAGACTATATGGTGGAAACATTACAAAGAGCTAATGATGAAGGTATTCCAGTTGTTATGACTTCCCAATGTTTATATGGTACAATAAATATGAATGTTTATAGTACAGGAAGATTATTACAAGATGCAGGTGCAATTTCTGGTTTAGATATGACTCCTGAAACTGCTTATGTAAAATTAGCTTGGGCTTTAGGTCAAAGTGACAATTTAGATGAAGTTAGAAAGATCATTCAAACTAATATTGCTGGTGAATTAAATGAAAGCTCTTCACTTAAATATTTCTTAAATTAAGGAGTTGTTAATGTGGCTAAAAATAATAAAACAAAAAATGGCAAAGCAGATAAAAAGAATTCCTCTAAAAAGTCCAAAACTCCTAAAATTGAAAGAGATTGGAAAGAGCTTGGACTTATGATGGGTCTTGAAATTCACCAACAATTAAATACAAAACATAAATTGTTCTGTCATTGTTCCACTGATTTAACTGATGATGAATTTGATGATGGAATTATAAGAAATTTAAGACCTACTCAAAGTGAATTAGGTCAAATCGATAGAGCAGCTCTTCAAGAATCTCTTAGAGATATGACCTTTAAATATGAATCATTTAATAAGCATACCTGTTTAGTTGAAACTGATGATGAACCTCCTCATAGCTTAAATAGAGAAGCTTTAGATATTTGTATTACAATTGCTTCATTATTAAACATGAAAATGGTAGATGAATTCCATACAATGAGAAAACAAGTAATTGATGGGAGTAACACTGGTGGTTTTCAGAGAACAGGCCTTGCAGCAACTGATGGTTACTTAGATACTCCTTATGGAAGAGTAGCTATTGAATCATTAGGTTTAGAAGAAGATGCAGCAAGAAGAATTGATTCTGATAATGAATTTACTCAATTTAGACTTGATAGATTAGGAATTCCCCTTGCAGAAATTACAACAGATCCCTCTATGCACCATCCTGAGCAAATTAAAGAAGTAGCTTATATGATTGGCCAGGTTTTAAGAAGTACTAATGTAAAAAGAGGGCTTGGAACAATAAGACAAGATGTAAACATTAGTATTAAAAGAGGTGCAAGAGTTGAAATTAAAGGTGTACAAGATCTTGACTTAATCTCTGAAATTGTTGAGAGAGAAGTTCAAAGACAATTAGCTCTAGCAGATATTAAAGATGAACTAATAAAAAGAAATGCATCTGTTGAAGATAGAGTTTACGACCTTGATGAAGTATTTAAAGACACCTCCTCAAAAATATTATCCTCAGCAAAATCTATTAAAGCTGTTATATTAAGAGGATTTGATGGTCTTATTGGAAAGGAAGTTCAGCCTGGTAGAAGATTTGGGACTGAATTATCAAGCTATGCTAAAAAAATGGGTGTTTCTGGTCTTTTCCACACTGATGAATTACCAGCTTATGGTATTGAAGCAGATGAAGTTGATGCAATGAAGAAATTCCTAAAAACAAATCCTAAAGATGCAATTATCATTGTTGCTCATGATGAAGATATTGCATTGAATGCTCTTAATGAAGTTATAAGAAGAGCTAAAATGGCATTTGATGGTGTTGTAGAAGAAACAAGGAAGGCATTAGATGATGGAAATACTGAATATATGAGACCACTTCCTACTGCAAATAGGATGTATCTTGAAACAGATATTCCATTATTCCAAATTACTGATGATATGATTGATTCTATTAAAAATAATCTTCCAGAGCTTCCTGATGCTAAGAAGGAAAGAATCAAAAAAGAATACAAGCTTAGTGAAGATTTAGCAAATCAAATAGTTAGAAGGCTTTTAGGAGATAGTTTTGAATCATTACTTGCTAAAGTTAAAGTAGATCCAACTACTGTGGCATCTGTTCTTGTATCTGATTTAAGAGATTTAAGAAGAGAGGGCATAGATGTTTCTATATTCACTGAAGATAAACTCGTTGAAGTATTTTCATTACTCAAATCCAATAAGATTTCTAAAGATGCCTTAAAAGATTTGATGCTTGAAATAAGTAAAAAGCCTAATGATAATATAGAAAATATTGCAGAAGAAGCAAATCTTACCCTTTTAAGTGAAAATGCTGTTAAAGAGATTATTCATGAAATAGCCATTCAAAATGAATCTATGATTAAAGAACGTCAAATGGGAGCTATGGGTCCTTTGATGGGTATGAGTATGAAAAAACTTAAAGGAAAAGCAGATGGTAGTTTAGTGAATAAAATAGTAAGAGAAGAAATTCAAAATATTTTATAAAGTTTCTAAAATTAGTTTTATATATTTATTTTTTATTTATCTTTATTTTCTTTATTTTTTTTATTTTTTTATTTTTTTTATTTTCTTTATTTTTTTTATTTTCTTTATTTTTTTTATTTTCTTTATTTTTTTTATTTTCTTTATTTTTTTTATTTTTTGAGGGTGTGTCACAAATATTTTGTGTTCAAGAAAAAGTCCAAATATTTATAATTGTTTAAATTTATAATTTTAAATTAAAAAATTTATAAAAATATATTAAAAATTTAGACAAAAATTTGAAATTTGAAATTGTGACCCTCCCTCTATTTTTTTAAAAAAAAAAATTATTCTATATTCCCACGTATAATGTCTTTTATCTCACAAGATTTACAAATTTTACCAGATGTTGGCTGGCCACATATTTCACATTCATTTAAGACTGTGTGAACGTTTTCAACATCAAGGATTTTAATAAAGGAATTTAAAACATTTTCTTTTGTACCGGGATGTTTTGATTCTGTTTTATTTAAAAATTCTTTAATTTTAGCTCTTAAAGATAAATTAGAATAAGGACATTCATCTAAATGAATCTCAATATCATTAAGAATAGCCCAGATACCTACCTCTTTCTCAGGTGTGTTCCATAATGGTTTAATTCTTGGAACTAGTTTTTCATGAATTTGATTAAGTTCAGGGCCAAATTTAGAAAACTTAACTGTGTCCCCTCTTGAAAAACTCATTAAAAATGATTGAATTTCATCATCAAGATTATGTCCAGTAGCTATTTTATTAGCACCTATTTCATAAGCTGTTTTATTTAAAATATTACGTCGAAAAACACCACAAGGAATACAAGCACTTTTAAAATAATAATAAATATCATCTAATACAAAACCTTCTTCCTCTTTAAAAGATTTTTGAATAAGTGGAATATCTAAAAGTTCTGTATTACTTACTGCAGCATCAATTCCATGTTGGCGATAAGCTTCAATACCCTCATCAACTGAAATGGCTACTAATTCAAAGTCAAAATTAGCATTTAATTGATAATTTTTAAGTGCATGAAGAGTTAAAACACTATCTTTTCCTCCAGATAGGGCAATAGCTATTTTTTCATTCTCTTTAATTAATTGATAATCATTTATTAATTTATCAATTCTTGAGAATATTTTTTTATTAAATCTTTCTTTATTCATATTACCACTTAAAAATCAGATAAAAAATTGGAAAGTTATAATATTGCAATTTAACATCATTTTAATATTATAAATTAGCATCAATTTTTAATATTATAAATTAACATCAATTTTTAATATTTTTTTAATTTAATTTAATTTTAGGATTAGTTAATAAAACTAAGTACTAATAAATTTATATTAAAACAAGTATAAAATAATAACTATGATAACCGCAGATTTTTCTATATTGCCTATGGGCATAGAAGGAACCGAAATTAGTGAATATGTAACAAGAGCAGTTGAAATTATTGATGCATCTGGATTAAACTATCAATTAACTGCTATGGGAACTCAAATAGAAACAGATGATTTAAGAAAATTATATCAAGTATGTGCTGATGTTCAAGAAGCAATATTTGAAATGGGTTCTGGAAGAGTTTACAGTGTTTTAAAAGTAGATGATAGAAGAGATAGAGAAAACAGAACTTTAGAAGCTAAAATAAAAACTGTAGAAAATTTAATGATGAAAAACAAGGATAAATAATTTAAAAAAGTAAAAAAGTAAAATTAATAATTCTTTAAAAAAGCTAATAAAAAAGTAAAAAGTATTAAAGAAATTAATTAAAAAATTCTTTAATTACTTTAATAATATAATCTAAGTCTTCCTTAGATAAAGCGGGATGAACTGGAAGTGAGAGAACCTCTTTAACAATTTCTTCAGTTACTGGAAGACTTTGGTCATAACCCATTTTTGTATAAAGAACTTGATTGTAAAGAGGAATTGGGTAATAAATTCCATTTCCAACACCATTTTCTAGTAGGTGTTCAGACAATTCATCTCTTTTACCATCTTTTATTTTAATAGTGTATTGATGGTATACATGTTTATAACCCTCTTTTACAACAGGAGTTTCAATTAAATCAATATCAGCTAAGCCTTGATTAAGGAGTTTAGCGTTTTTAATTCTTTTTTCATTGAAAGTATCTATTTTTTTAAGTTGTTCTAGGCCAATTGCAGCAGCAATGTCAGTCATTCTAAAATTATACCCTAAAACATCATGATGATATTTAGTTGCTGATCCATGAGCTCTATAGATTTTTGCATTTTTAACAAATTCTTCATTATTAGTGGTAATCATACCACCTTCACTAGTAGTCATGTTTTTAGTAGGATAAAAACTAAAACAAGCCATATCACCAAGACAACCTACTTTAACACCATTATATTCAGAACCATGAGCTTGTGCAGCATCTTCAATAACAACTAAATCATAATCTTTTGAGATTTTCATTATAGCACCCATATCTGCAGATTGTCCATATAGTTGAACAGGCATAATTGCCTTAGTCTTATCAGTAATAGCATCTTCAACTTGGTTAGGGTCTAAAGTAAAAGTTTCAGGGTCTATGTCTACAAAGATAGGCTTTGCACCAGTGTATAAAATAGAGTTTCCAGTAGCTGCAAATGTAAATGGAGTTGTAATTACTTCATCTCCTTCTCCAATTCCTGCAGCTAAAAGAGCTACATGTAAAGCAGAAGTTCCAGAATTAGTTGCAATTCCATACTTTGCACCAACATATTTTGCAAATTCTTCTTCAAATTCAATGACTTTTGGCCCTTGTGCAATCATACCAGATTTCATTACTTCAATTACTGCATCAATTTCTTCTTCTTCAATAACAGGACTAGCTATTGAAACTTTAATATCTGCCATATTTTCACCTATAATGAATAAGATTAATTATCTATTAATTAAAAATCTTAATTAAATTTATTAAAATTTAGATATTCTAATCTAAAAATATTTTTTTCTAGTTAAATAGTTTATAATAATTATTTATTCCTAATATTATATTAGTTTTACTTAAATATTCTTAAATAAGATATAAAAATAATATTTATAGAAATACAAACAAGCAATTCAAATTTTTAACTTATTATTAAATAAAAAGAAAAATAAATATAAGATAATACTATTAATAAATAAATAAAAATTAAAATTTATCAATTATAAGATAAATTAAAATTTATCGATTAATAAAGAAAGTATATTAATCAAAAACCACAAGGATAAAAATATGCAAACAAATCAAAACAATCCCAATTATCAAAATATTGAAATTGAAACATATAGTGAAGATGAATTAAAAATTATTAAAGAAGGAAAAGTAGAAATAAAATTCCCAAACTTTGATAAAGTTTCATCAGATGCTCCTGTATTTTACAATCCTAAAATGGAATTTAATAGAGATACATCAATTCTTGCACTTCAAGCATACCAAAAAGAAGTAGATAGAGAAATAAGCATATGTGATCTATTTGGAGGTAGTGGGATTAGAGGAATACGTTATAAAAAAGAAATTAATGCTGTTGAAGATGTTAGCATAAATGATATAAGCCCATTAGCTAATGAATTTACAAGAATCAATGCTGAGTTAAATGACGTAGAAGTTAAAATTGAGCAAAAAGAAGCAAATAACGAATTAAGAGCAAATATGGGGAGATTCGATGTGATTGATATAGATCCATTTGGAACTCCCTCTCCTTTTGTAGATTCGGCAGGATATAATTTAAAAAGAGATTCATTACTCTGCTTAACTGCTACCGATACATCTTGCCTTTGTGGAACATACAAAGAACCATGCATTAGAAAATACAATGCAAAACCATATAAAAGCGAATACTGTCATGAAAATGGCATTAGAATTCTTATAGGATTTGCTGCACTTACTCTTGCAAAATATCAAAAATATATCGAAGTAAAAATGTCACATAGTAGTGAACATTATATGAGAACATATCTTAAAGTAAAAAAAGGATCTAAAGCTACTGATAAGTCCTTAAAAAATATAGGATACATAGCACATTGTAAACACTGCCTATATAGAAAAGAATACAAAGGACTTGCAAGTAGTATTCCTGAGTATTGTCCAGAATGTAGGGAGAAATTAATAATAGCAGGTCCCATGTGGTTAGAATCCATACAAAATAGAGAATTTATTGATTCAATGATTGAAATAGCAGCCGAAAAAGAGCTTAATCAAAAAGATAAAGTTTTAAAATTATTAAATTCATGCAAAATAGAAGCAAATGCTCCTTCAACATTTTATGACATTCATAAAGTCTGTAGAGCCTTAAAAATTAGTGCACCTAAACTCGATAAAGTATTTGATAAACTTGAAGAGAAAGGATTTATTGCAGTGAAAACACACTATAGTCCACTTGGAATAAAAACCAATGCTACGAATAAGGAATTAATGGATATTGTAGAAGAACTAGTTGAAAAATAATTAAAACTAAAATTAAAGTAAGATTTAGTTAAAATTTTAGCATATCTTAAATTTAATCTAAGATAATTTTTAGCTATTTATTTTGTAATTTATTATGTATTAAATAAGATATTAAAAAACTATTAAATTATTAAATTAAGTTATTAATAAACTATATTAAATAAAATTTATTTCAAAAATATACCCCAATATTTAAATTATTAAATAAAATTAATCAAAATATAGATAAAAATAATCTTAATGAGGTAAATAAAAAAATTTATATAAAAATTTATATATAAAAATTAACAAAATTATTGATGTAATAAACACGTTATTAATTATTCTAGATAATTTAAAAAAATATATTTAAATATTTAAAATAAAATATATTTTCTAGAATAATCAACTATTATATATAATAAAAAAAATATATTTAAGTTAAAATATATTTTCTAGAATAATCAACTATTATATATAATAAAAAAAATATATTTAA